>DAOVAM010000106.1 GCA_030671065.1 Candidatus Aminicenantota bacterium | reverse complement strand
ATCGCCGTACTTGAGGCCTTGAGGGAGGAAAGAATCGAGACTTTAAAGGCTTTTGAGGATATGACCTCCAAAGCCATCGATGAATCGAGTGTCCGGATAAAGGAGCTGATGGATCATTTTTTCTTGCGCGTCATCCAGGTGCTGGCGGTTCTGGTGATCTTGGGATTTGTTGCCCTGTTGATCTTGAGGAAAAAGAAATAAACGAAATCGAAGTGATACTATAAAAATATTCAATGATGGCGAAATGCCATTTAGGTCGGTCAGACTCCATCTCCCACCTGAGGTTGGTAATATAAGGAAATTCTTGTTAAAATAAGGTCGATTTAAGACAGTTCATACAAAACGAATTTTATTAATATAAAAAAGTTTAAAGGGAATAAATTTTAATAATTAAACTTATATCCTAGAAGGAGAAATATCATGAGAATGAGAACGCTGGTCTTTAGTCTGTGCTTGTTTTTCGCTTTGTGTTTCCTGAATGTAGAGGCTCAAACTGAGAAAAATAAACCAGAGGTTTTTACTGGCAATGCCTTAATAACCACCTCAGCAGCAGCGGGATCGTCAACGAGGCTAACCATCACTATCGAAGAATACACAACTGGTGAAGATACCATGAAATTTGTTGATATCTTGAAGGCTGAGGGGCCAGATGGCCTGCGGAAAGTGTTAGAAAAAGTTGAAAAGGGATGGATCGCTCCCACGGGGAAAGTCCGCGATTCGATCAACTTTGCTCGCAGCCATACTGTTGAAGGTGGCCGTATCATAAACATCGTTAAAACCCGTCACCTCAGATTCATAGAATTTGCCCGGAGTGCTCCTCAATCAAGAGACTATGAATTTACTTTTATCCAGATTAAACTCGATAAGGAGGGTAAAGGAGAAGGCTATATATATGCCGGCACCAAAATCGAGTTCGATTCTAATGGCAAACTCGTTCTTGAACAGCGGGGAACGGCTCCCATTTTGATTCGAGGAGTCAAACAAAAGAAATAGGCAGAGGTGTGTTGGTGGACAAAGATATAAGGCTGTTATAAAGAATTGATTGCGTTCGGAAAAGGATATTAAGCAGCAGTAGCTATTTTTTGATTTCGTTAAAAATGGACTCAATTAACCTGGCGTGATTTTCATCGAATTCTTTTTTCACATCCTCCAGGCTCTTGCCCTCTCCCACTAGAGATTTAATTTTTGACTGGATTTTTTTCATCTCTTCTATGTGGTGTTTGACTGTGCTGCGATCTACAGGGTCACTATGTCCACTGCAAAACCTCTCCGCTTTTAAGGTTTCGAGCATTTTTGTGAGTGCTTTCACGTGCCCAAAGGAGTTGCCGCCCTTGTAGGAATGGATGAGTTGGGGTCTGCCCATGAATATCTGGTCTCCCAAGAAAGCTGTTTTTTCTTCCGGGAAATAGACAACCGCGTCTCCCTTGGTGTGGCCGACTCCGAAATACCACAGTTCGACTTTCTTCGCGCCCAGATAGATATCCATCTTATCGCGAAAGGTCATTGAAGGAATGAATGCCGCTAATTCCGGGTTGTTCCATTCCGATGGCTTCCCGTCTCGCCGTGGATGAAAGAATTCTTCACGGCATTTTTCATGAGCGATAATCATCACGGATTCTGGAAAAAATCTATTCCCTGCAATATGGTCTCCGTCACTGTGCGTGTTGACCAGGTATTTGATCGGTTCATCGGTGATTTTTTTGATTTCTGCTATTGTCTGTTTGACTGATTCTTCACTCATCTTAGCATCGATAACCAGGACGCCATCAGCACCTACGTACACTCCTCCGTTCGCGCCGCGACCTCCGAGTATTTGGAATAACCTGTCCGAGAGCTTATCAAGTTTGACTGGTGGTGTTTCTCTCTGTTGTGCAAGAGAAGAGGCGGAGAAGATTAGACAAGAAAAAAATAGGATGAGGATGAGTTTGCCTTTCTGTCTCATAGGATACCCTCCTGTATTTTTATTTTTCTAGCAGGCAAAACAAAAAAGATTGTATGCAGTATTCAGACGACTGGAATCGTGCGAGAGCAATTCACATGCCCAGACTGTCGATACTATTATTTATCTGCTAGATCGAACGCAGCCAGATAAGTCAGTCTTATGATTTTTTCCATCAAATCAGGGCTGACCTTATCCACTGTATCACTGGGTTGGTGATAGTCTTCTGTCATAGCCGCTATTAAAAAGGCCCAGGGAATTTTAGCCCTGGCAAAGGGTGCGTGGTCGCTTCCGCCCGAGGCATCTTGCTGTTCCTGAAGGCGAATATGGAGGCCCACATGGTTATTGTTTTCCCTCATGATTATTCCGATCTCAGGAGTGTTGGCATCATAGGAGAGGCTCACGTATTTTTTGGCATCGATTTTTTCGATTGCTTCTTTTTCTATTTCGGCACCCCATCGCCTGGCCATTATGGCGATGCGTTCTTTATCGTAGACCCGGCTGATCATATCCAGGTTCAGGTTGACTGCGGTTTTCATGAAGGAATTGGCCACATAATACCTTGAACCCAGGAGCCCCTTTTCTTCACCTGTCCAGAGAGCAAACACGATCGACCTTTTGGGCTTGACAGGATTCTTGGTGAAGGCTTCGGCGATCTCCATCACTCCAACAGAACCAGAACCATCATCGTCCGCGCCGTTAAAGATGTAGTCTCCTCTCTGCCCCAGGTGGTCCAGGTGAGCGCCGATCACGATCGCTTCCTTTTTCAACTCTGGGTCTGAGCCTTCGATGTATCCCAGGACATTCATGCTGTTGACCAGTTTGGTCTCGACCTTCGTTTTGACAGAGAAGGAAACACCTTGCAGTGTCGTGGAATGACTCTTGAGGGTCTTCTCGATTTTTCCTTTTAGAGTCTCAACATTCTGGCCCACCATTCCGAGAATGTCATCCGCCATCGTCCGTGAGATCCGGATGGTCGGGATTGATTCCCTGGGCATGGACGGCCCTAAGTTCTCAGCGAGTGAAATCCGGCGACGCGGAACCGGGTATATCGTCCGTTCGTCGTTGATTCTCTGAGAATCAAGAGCTCTACGGGGCACATCGGAATTAACTTTTGGAGAGTTTTCAACCATCAGGATAGCAACGGCTCCCTTGTCTCTGGCTAAATCGTTTTTAGGAGAAGACATCCGTCTCATGCGTCGACGCTGGGGATAATATTTTTCTTTGAGTTTGCCTTTGTTGAAGGGAGATTCAGGATCGTCTTTTCCCGGAGTTTCAGAGAGCATCATGACAAATTTGCCTTTGATATCCATGTTTTTGTACTCATCCAACTTCAAAGAGGACTCTTGAATGCCGTAGCCCACGAACACGACTGGAGCTGTCAGAGATTGCGTCTCGGAAGCAGAATACGTGTAATCCATGTTTGGGTGAAAAGCCTTGGTCTTTTTCTGCTGGCCTTTTTGCCATTCCACTGAAGCCATTCCCTCACTTCCCAGAGTTTCAATAAAAGGGATGTTCTGGAAGTAGCTTCTCTTGGGCGCTGAAGACTTTTGGGGTGGCTGAAACATTCCTCGCATAGACGTGCGGGAGCGCTCAGGGTCTCCGGCAGGCTTGATTCCCCAAAGCTCGAACATAGAGGCCGCATAAAGAGCTGCGATATCGTACCCATCACTGGCTGTATCTCTTCCTTCCAGAAGATCGGAGGAGATGAATTTCAGATAGGTGACGGCGTCTTGCCCTGTGATAGACTCAAAGCCCACTTTAACCTTCTCCTGGACTGGCTGTGTCTCACTAACAAGGGAGAAGTTCTTCATCGGGTCGGGCTTTTCTTCGGCTTTTTCTTGTTGTCCGACCAGTGAAGACAGAGCAAAAAGACAGAGAATACTGATTAAAAGCAAAGGTTTCCTCATCATTTACCTCCTTTAAAGATGTGAAAAAATGTATAGCTTAAGGATTGCATTGATTTTATTTGAAAACCCAATATACTCTATCTCCCTGCAAAGGACAATACTGAATTTATTAATCTTGAAGAGGAATTGTAAACAGAAAATTAGGTATTTTTGCCAGTGATTCAGATAAATCTGGATAAAAAGAAACTAAAGAAGTAAAGATATTCAGTTGACGAGAGGTTGAGAATTTTTATAGGCTAAAAATACTATGAAAAAACTCCCGATTTGGCTATGTGTCTTTATAATACTGGGACTTTTTCTTCCCGGAATTCAAAAGCAACAAAAAGCAGAATTTGTCCTTAATAATGGCAAGATCTTTACGGTTTCGGAGAAGAATCCTCAAGTCCAGGCTGTAGCGGTCAGCGGAGGAAAAATCCTGGCTTTGGGGACAGATGAGGAGATTGATCAATATGTCGGATCCTCCACTCAGATTTTGGATGTCAATGGGAAGTTGGTTGTCCCAGGCTTTATCGATGCCCACTGTCATTTTTCTGCTGGAGGGAATTCACTGACGAAGCTGGACCTCCGCAATGCCCGAACGATCGAGTCCATTCAGGAACAGATTGCCGAAAGGATCAAGGAACTTTCGGAAGGCGAACTCGTTGTTGCCTATGCGTCATTCCCGAATCCGACTCTTTTTGGAGGATTGGGATGGCCGACAAAGGAAATGCTGGATAAGGTCTCTCCTAATAATCCGGTTGTTATTCAACGGCGAGGCGGACATGCTGTGTGGGTGAACAGTATCGCTCTCCAAAGATCAGGCATCACCCTGGATACGGATCCTCCTTCCGGAGGAGAGATTGTCAAAAACCCGGAGACCGGTGAACCTTCAGGAATTTTAAAAGAAGCGGCCCAAGGACTTCTGAAAGTCTGGGGTCAATCGAAGCCCAAGGAGGACATTGAAAGAGCGCTGAAGCATGCCGCCCAACTGGGCCTAACCGGTGTCCAGACTGGGTCTTATTTAAAAGAAATTGAAATATTCAATGAGCTGAATAAAGAGGGGAAATTAACTCTCCGGATCTATGCGTGGCTTCCGGTGGGTAGGTTAGATCAATATATCGAAAATGGGATAAAACAAGGCCAGGGAAATGAGATGGTGAGAGTTGGTTTTCTAAAGATATTCATAGACGGGACTATCGGAGTGCGTTCTGCCCTGATGTTCGAACCTTTTGCCGAAGAACCAGGAAACACCGGACTTGCCCAGTATGGAGAAGAAGAATTCTATGCATTGGTCGAGAAAGCGCACAAGAATGGCTATCAGGTCGGAGTGCATGCCATCGGCGACAAAGGCGTCCACTGGGTACTGAACGCTATCGAGAGAGCCCAGAAAATACACGGAAAAAAGGGCCTTCGTCACAGGGTCGAGCACAACACTGTGAACACGTTTGAAGACACCAAGAGATTCAATGAGCTCGGAGTCGTCGCCTCCATGCAGCCCAACATCACAGGAAGCGAGATGTACAGGAGAATGCGACTCGGCGTGAAGCGGGCCAGGCGAGTCGATATGGTGAAAACGCTGCTCACTAGTGGTGCTGTGCTCGCGTGGGGTACGGATTGGCCGGTGTCGTCTATCAATCCCATGGAGAACCTGTATCAACTGGTGACTCGTTATTACAAAGAGGAGAGGCTGACAATGGACGAGGCCATCAAATACTACACCTACGGCTCTGCCTATGCTTCTTTTGAGGAAGAGATCAAGGGGACACTGGAGGTGGGAAAGCTGGCCGATATGGTTGTCCTTTCCAGAGACCTTTTGACTATCCCTTCCAGGGAGATCTTACGTACAGAAGTTTTGTACACCATCTTAGGCGGCAAAATCGTCTACCAGAAGAAGTAGGGGTCGCGTCTTAACATTTAACATTTCTATATAATGCAGAAGCAGAGGGAGTCAGGTTTTAACATTTGGTATGATTAGAAGAAGAGAGAGATGGTTTGTGAGGATTAATTAAAATAAATATCTTTAACATTTAGATTTGAACTCTGCCATATGTTAAAAGTTAAGATGTGACCCTTCTTCACATCGATCTACTATCAAATGTTAAATGTTAAGACGCGACCCCTATTTCTTTCTTTTCCAGTAATAATAGACCGGGATTCCCAGTGCTGTGAGAATAATGCCAGCCAGAGCTTCGACTGGTTTTTCCAGTAGCGTGTTGAGAAGGATGCCCAGTGAGGCCAGTATGAATAATGCGGGGACAACAGGATATCCCCATGTCTTGTACGGCCGGGGAAGATCAGGAAGCTTTTTGCGCAGTGTAAAGACAGAGGCAGTGGCACCAATCCAGAAGACTATAGCAATAAACATGGCGAATGTGAATAACTGTTCGAAAGTTCCGGCCAGTGTGAGGAGGGAAGCCCAGATTGCTTGGATTAGAATTGCAATCCCGGGAGTCCGGAAGCGAGGATGAATCCGTGACACTTTCCGAAAAAATAATCCATCCTTGGCCATGGCGTAATACACTCGCGGTCCAGTGAGTATCGAACCATTCAAAGAGCCAAAAGTGGAGATGATCACGGCTGCAGAGAT
Source organism: Candidatus Aminicenantota bacterium (assembly GCA_030671065.1). Classification (GTDB taxonomy): domain Bacteria; phylum Acidobacteriota; class Aminicenantia; order Aminicenantales; family Aminicenantaceae; genus SOIA01. The sequence goes on along the minus strand of DAOVAM010000106.1, from coordinate 645 downwards.
GAGCGCCCCAGTGGATGCACCAAAAAGGACGGATGTGGCCTTTTCGGCGATCCTGACGACTCCCACAGCCTCCGGGATAGGCAGGGCATAGAGGTAAAGATAGTTTATCAGGACATACAGCACTGTAACACCCAGGGTTCCGATGATCAATGCCAGAGGAAGATTGCGGCTGGGTTTTTTGATCTCTCCGGCCACAAAATTCACATTGTTCCAGCCGTCATAAGCCCAGATAATAGCGACAAGAGCCACTCCGAATCCGATGATTATCTGACCGAAACTCATGTCTGCTGGTTTTAAAGAAAGGTCTATTGCTGTCCCTTTCCCGATGAGGAATCCCAGTCCAATGATGGCAATGATTATTCCGATTTTAAGGACAGTGAAGGTATTTTGGATGAATTTCCCGAGTCCGACACCTATAAAATTAAAGAGAGACAGCAGAATGATGACAATCACACCGACAAGCTGGCCCGCGGAAAGGGAATAGGGGAGGGAATGACCAAAAATGTGAAAAGTCTGAGAAAAGAGGGTGCTGCTCGTAGATAAAGACGGGAAGAAATAACCGAAATATTCGGAAAAAGCCAGAGCCAGTCCTGCGATGCCTCCGGTCATGTAAACGAGAAAGAGGATCCAGCCGAAGAGAAACGC
>DAOVAM010000264.1 GCA_030671065.1 Candidatus Aminicenantota bacterium | reverse complement strand
ATCTCTGCGATACTGGTCAACAACTTTGTCCTGTATTACTTCCTGGGAATATGCCCTTTCCTGGGTGTATCCAAAAAGATCGATTCTGCGCTCTCCATGGGCCTGGCCGTTACTTTTGTCATGACCATTACAGCAGTTGTTTCTTGGGCCATCAACCACTGGGTCCTTATACCTAATAATCTTGATTATCTCCAGATTGTATCTTTCATTCTTGTGATTGCCTCATTAGTCCAGCTAGTTGAGATGTTCATCCGGAAAATCAGTCCTCCGCTTTATCAGGCACTCGGCATCTATCTTCCTCTCATCACGACAAACTGTTCCATCATGTTTTTAGCTCTTCTTGCTGCACTCCGCGAGTACAGTTTTGCAGAGGCGGTTGTCTTCGGAGTCGGATCGGGCTTAGGTTTCACTCTGGCTATCGTCCTCATGGCCGGTATTCGAGAACAGCTTGACCTGGCCGATGTTCCCGAATCCCTGAAGGGAGCCGGGATTGCGCTCATCGTAGCCGGGATAATGGCCCTTGGTTTTATGGCCTTCATAGGGATGATAAAGTGATGGAAATTTTGATACCGATAATCACGATGGGAGCCCTTGGCTTCCTTTTTTCTATGGGGCTTGTGTTTGCCTATAAAAAACTTCAAGTCTATGAAGACCCTAAGATCGAGAAAGTCTCAGAAATCTTGCCCCAGGCCAACTGCGGCGCCTGTGGGTACGCGGGTTGCCGGGCCTTCGCTGAGGCTGTGGTCAAGGGCGAAGTGGCCGCAGATGGATGTCCCGTTGGAGGAGAAGACGTCACAACACAGATCGCCAAAACACTGGGAATCAAAGCGCCTGAGGTGATACAACAACTGGTCCGTCTTCACTGCCGGGGAACTCATGAAGCCGCAAAGGACAGGGGTTCTTATGTTGGTATTGCTACATGTCTTGCCTCACATCTGATAGGAGGCACCAAGCAATGCTCCTACGGCTGCCTGCATTCCGGAGACTGTGTGCGGGCCTGTCCTTTTGACGCGCTCCACATGGACGGAGAAGGCCTCCCGATCGTGGACGAAAATAAATGCACCGCCTGCGGAAAATGTGTAGAGGCCTGCCCGCGGAATCTCTTCGAGCTCCATCCAGTATCTCAAGAGATCCTCGTCTTCTGCCGCTCCTTGGACAAAGGGGCTGCTTCACGGAAGGCGTGTAAAAACGCCTGCATTGCCTGTGGAATCTGTGCAAGGGCCTGTCCTGAGGCTATTGTCATGGAGAACAATATCGCGGTTATAACCGATTATAAAAAAATTGACCCGGAAAAAATCCCGGAAATCGAGAAGTGTCCCACCAACGCCATCGGTCGCCTTCACAGGGACCAGGAAGAAGAAAAGGAAAATGAAGGATAAAGGATTAGTCATCACCACAAAAGATGACTTGGCTCAGGTTGAAGTCCAGTGTCTCATCGAGTCCTGCGGCAGTTGCTCTGCAAAGAGCTTGTGCACAGGACAAGATAAGGCCACGGGGCTCCTCGCTGTCAAAAATCCTTTAAAAGCCAGCGCTGGAGACAAGGTTGAAATCGATATCCCTGAGACAAAATACAACCAGATCTTGATCCTGCTCTTCGGATCCCTCCTCATCGCCGCTCTTCTGGGAATGGGGGCAGGCTATCTGCTGTCTTCTTTTCTCCCTCTTTCATCATCTGCAGCAAGCCTTCTGGGTCTTCTCCTTGCTGTGATCGGTGCGGGCTGCATTCTTTACCGCCATTTTCGCAGAAAACTCAAGAATAAACTATATCCGGTGATTATAAATATTCTTAAAAAAGGAGACTGCCATGGATAGACGAGGTTTTTTCAAAACACTCATCGCCACCCCTTTCTTGACTCCCTTTCTTTTGGCCGCTGAATCGACAAGGGGAACGCATCAGCTCTATGTCATTGCTGATTCTCCGCATCTGTTTCTTCCCTCAATCCTCAGGGGATTAAACGAATATGGTTTAATACCCGGTCAGACATTTACCCTTCTCAATCTTCATCCAGAGGGAAAGGAGTTGAAAGCTGCGCTTGCATTCTCCGGGTGGAAAGGTGTTTCCAAGGCAGCCAGGGCAGATCTCACAATTTCCTTTAGCCCTCTTCGGCAAAAAGTTTCTCCCTCCTTCACCCTGATCAAGGGGGGAAAAGTGTTGGACATCCGATCAAGAAAACTCTCCACTCTGTGGAAAGAAATGTATAACCATCATTCCCCTTCCTCTTGGTTAACTACGGTCTCTTCCAGAGAAAGAAACGCTCAGCCTCAACCTGGTCATTATGTCTCTGTTTATATCCATGGTAAAAAAGTGGAAAGGTTCTGGTTGAAGAAAAATACTGTGTTTTCCTTCCCTGCTGAAAAAGGAAAGATCAACGTGGCCGTGAAAAACGGGCAGGCCTGGGTGACTGGTTCTTCCTGTCGTCATAAAATCTGCCTGTCCACCGCTCCTGTGTCTTTTGCTGGAGAGCGCATCATCTGTGCTCCCAACCGTTTTCTGCTGGCAGTTCAGGCATCATCTTTCGTTGATACTGTTATAGGATAAATAATGTTTTTCAGGCCTGGCTTTTAGCTCTTCCTCTTTTAGAATTCGCAAATTCATTTAAAATCGAAACATTTCCCCCTTTTTTCTTGTTCTTTTTCGGTTCATGCTGAAACAAATTAGGATTAAAAACGGAAGGGATTGAACGACTGATCTGTGGGAAGAGTGTTTATAAAAAAATATTGCTGTCTTCTTTTTTATAATTTCATCGGATAGATGCCTGAACCTGCCTTGTAGCTTAAGGTATTCCTGTACGGGCTTCAGTTTAGCAGGTTTGATGTTTAATTTATCACTATAAATATAGTACTGTTTGATATATTCTTCTGATAGTTCACTGGGATTTTTTTTAAGTTCCTCTGCACGTTTAATAATCTTATCATCAATATCGGTAAAGTTCTGTACGTGTTTCA
>DAOVAM010000241.1 GCA_030671065.1 Candidatus Aminicenantota bacterium | reverse complement strand
GCAAATTTCTCTGCTGGAGGCCGGACAACGGTGTTGAGCTGGATTTTATCGGGCTTTATCCTGGAGGCCGCTTCCTGGAGCTTTTGGATATGAGGTAGAGAATCGTTCACTCTTTTCACCAGCATGACCTCGAGCCATATCGATCCCTTGAATTCCTGGTGGAATACCTTCAATCCTTCTACGATGTCTTCAATATTGAGAGGAGAACAAGGCCTGTTGGTTTTAAGGAAGACTTCCTGGGTGGCTGCATCGAGAGAGGGAATGACCAGGTCTGCTGACATCAATGCGTTTCTGACGGTTTTATCAGTGAAAAGCGTGCTGTTAGTCAGGACAGCAACGGGAATGGGTGATATTTTTTTTATTTCTTTGATAAGTTTTCCAAGGATTTTATTCAGGGTCGGCTCACCTGACCCGGAAAAGGTGAGAGTGTCGATTCTCTGCCCGGATGCAAGCTTCTTTTTTATCTGAGCCAGGATTTCTGATTGAGAATAATATTCTTTCCTCCTCAGAGTTTTTTCGGCGGTGGGGCCTAACTGGCAGTAGATGCAATCGAGTGTGCACGTTTTGAAAGGGATGATATCGATGCCAAGAGAAAATCCCAGGCGTCTGGAGGGAACGGGACCGTAGATATGAATGGGAAGGCTTTCCTCTGGCTTTTTGCTCAAGGCGTCCCTGTTTAAACCCTGTCCTTGTAAGTCTCGATAAATCTTCTTAACGAGCGGTCATAAGTTCTTTCCACATCATCTGGGAAAAGACAAGCAGGAAGCTCGTGCATTCTCCAGTGGTACTGAAGACACTCGCAGCAGATACCTTTGCGGCTGCACGGCTCGTATGAACAATTGCATACACTCATGTTTTTTTCTTCCTGACACTCTTTCATAGTGTACTCCGTTTTAAAGGGATAATGATTAATTCAAGACCTTTTGTAGCTCTTTTTCCATGGGGTTTTCTTCTGGCAGAGATAATCGGCCAATGCTCTTCTGAGCGTTTCAGCGGCCAGTTCAGCACAATGGACATCGGATGCAGGGAGTCCTCCCACTCGTTTCAGTATGACATCCGCACTGACTCCCGCCAGAGCTTCAATGAAGGTCTTATCCTGGGCGAGAGTTGTGGCGATACTCCCGCAGACTATTGTGGTTCCGCAGCCGTCAGTCTGAAATCCGCATTCAGAAATCTTGTCATTGCCCATTTTTATAAACATTTCCATCGTGTCTCCGCAGGAGCCTTTAACTGAAGCATATCCGTCCGGGGTGTCGATTTTCCTGTGATTTCTCGGATTTTGCCAGTGATCGATGACGGTTTCAGAGTATTTTTTCTTTATCTGCTCCAAGATCTGTTCTTGGAGTTCGCGGGTATATTTATCGAAGTCATCATTGTTAGCGTTGATTTTCTTTTTTTGAGACATTTAGAAAAAATTTAACTCTGCTTCATTCACTCGAGAATGAATCAAAATCGAGGAAGAAAATTTAGTAGAAGAGTCATTATAGCAGAAAAAAGACGAATTTTTTATGATAATTTCCTTCCATTTTATATTTTCTTTTTGAAAGCTAAAAATTCTTTGACCTTAAGGATGAATCAGCGTTTTTTCCGAATAGAATCCAAAACATCCTGCAGGTTTTTAGAGAACTTCATGATTGTTTCTTGAGTCATGCCTGCATAGCCGAATCGGATGCATCCTGGGGCTCCGAAGACTGAGGCGGGCACGGCACTAAATTTTTTAAGCTCCAGAGCTTTTTCCACAAAAGCTTTGTCATCAAGCTTTATATCCTGAGGCAGTCTTGCCAGAACGCTGATCGCTCCTGAAGGAAAATCTCTATCTCTCCCTGCGAGTTCAAATCCTTTCTCCTGCAGGATGGAAATGATGAGATCGCAGCGAATTTTGAGCTCTTCTTTTATCTCAGTGATAATCCGGGGAGAGCGGCCCTCTTCGAGATCTCTCACTTCATCCTTCAGGATATCTAACAGGATGCGTTGGCCGAGCACATTCGGTGAAGAAGAGAAGGAGCGAATCAGTTTTGGCATCCAGGAGTTAGTGAACATTTCTTCAGCGGCGATGACATAGCCGACTCTTGCTCCAGGGATAAGGTATTCTTTGGAAGCGGAGCTTATGACAACCGTTCTTTCCGGAGCAAAGGAGAGCATGGATTGTGGCTCTCCCTTGTATCGTATGAAGTTATAGACTTCATCAGAAATGATTATGAGGTTCAATCGGCGAGCCAGGGCAGCTAATTGCTGGAGTTCCTCATCGGTGAGTACGTCGCCAGAAGGATTGTTGGGAAAGTTGATGAGGAGGGAGGTGATTTTATTCTTTTTAATGATTCGTTCAACATTTTTAAAGTCGATCTTATAATCTTCGTTGAAGAATTTGATCACGACTGGGTTTCCACCAGCGTTCAAGATGATTCCCTTGTAGTTGCTCCAGTAAAGAGGCATGAGTCCGACATTCTTCTGGAAGGCAAAAAGATGCATGACAATCGAAAGTCCCTCTGTTGCTCCTGACACAATGGCCACATTCTTTTTATCCAGTCCTTGAGGAGATATTCCGGGTTTGTTTTTCAGCCGATAGGCATAAGTCCAGAATCGGCCCACTAACTCGCGTAATTCCTCCAATCCTGATGATGGGCCGTAATAAACCTCGTTATCGGGCAAGATTCCGACGACTTGACCCTGGTCACTGCGGATAAAATCAGGATTCTGAGCGGCAATCACTTTGGCTTGAGCAGCGATTGCAGGAATAGTGGGCTCAGAAGACACTGTTTGTCGAATCCCTTTAGGCATGTGTGTCCAGGCATGATCAAGAAGAGGGGCTTTAAATTCAGGGATTCCCTTGGATGGTTTTGATTGAGAAGAGCTTTTGTCTGACATCCTTTCTCGTTTCACTTTTTCTTCATCAAATCCGCGATGGCATCTCTTACGTCTTGCATGGTAAAGGAATATCTTTTTCTCAGCCTTCCCAGGGATTCATTGAGGGGTGTTCTCTCGGGAAGGCCCAGTTTATCGGCTATCTTTCGCGCCGGTATGCCTGTTTCTTTTTGGATATCGTTGAGAGTCATTCTGCCAGTTAGGAGGATGCCCGATTGGTCTTCAGCCAGCGTTCCTCGGGTCAGTTTGGGCTCATGTTCCTGTTCTTCTTCACTTTTCACTTGTGATTCTTGTGGTTCTTTGTATCCTTCTTTTTTTTCAACCGGGGCTGTGCGCTTGTTCAAAATTTCGATCACAGTGTCCCTCATATCTTGTATGGTGATGGGATATGATTTTCTTAATCTCCCGAAAGATTCATCCGGAGAGACTTTCGCTGGCAAACCCAGTTCAGCTGCGATGTCTTTGACCGGGATCCCAGTGGCTTCTTCCACCTGTTTCAGCGTAGTCTGTCCGGTGATGACTATGGCTAAGGTTCCATCTTCGAAAAAGATTTTTTCTTCATGCGTGGGAAATCTTTCCTCTGAAAGATGCTGTTGTTTTGCTTTTGCCCCTGCCCTGACTCCATAATCTTCATAAGCGCCCGGA
>DAOVAM010000159.1 GCA_030671065.1 Candidatus Aminicenantota bacterium | reverse complement strand
TAAAAGCATGAAGCTCTTTGGAGGAAATAAACGGAATGATACACAATCCTTAGACGCCGGCACTGAAAAAGAGTTCAAATGGGTCATCATTTCCCCTCCGGGAAAAAGGATCGATGTCACCCTCTGGGCACAAAACGGCGGAGGAACAGCCAAGAAAACGGTTGTTCTGAAATAAATGGCTGGAGGTAAATGAAATGAAACTCAATCAAAATAAAAAACTTATGGTACCCATACTCGCCGTCCTCTTGATGACAATGAGTGCATCACTGATTTTTGCTCAGAAATTCCTTCCGAGAAAGTGGAACGCAAGAAAGGTCGAATTGTCTTTCAATCACTACTATGACTGGAAGGAAGTGGAAGGGGCTTTGCGTAAGCTGGAAAAAGCCTACCCTAAATTCTTAAAGCTGCGCTCCATCGGAAAGTCCTTTCAGGGGCGCGAGATCTGGTTCATGACGATCAACAATCCCGACACAGGAAGCGAAATGCAAAAATGCGCGATGTACATGGACGCCAATATCCACGGCAACGAGGTTCAAGGGGGTGAAATCGGGATCTATACCATCTGGTATCTGATGGAAAACTACAACTACAACGATACCATCAGAAAGCTGGTCGATGAACGCGTCTTCTACATCTTCCCATCAGTCAATCCCGACGGCCGTGACCTGTGGCTTCACTCTGGCGGCAGTGCCCGGTCAGGACAAACACCGTTTGACAGCGATAGCGACGGTCTTTATGACGAGGACGGTCCAGAAGACCTGGATGGGGACGGAGAAGTCGGCTCCATGTTCATCAAGGTTGAATCCGGGAAAGGAACACATCGCCTGAGCGATATCGGCGATCGGCTGGTCCCGATCCAAAAGAACATCAAAGGCAAACCGGACGAACTGGGAAACTACAAATATATCGGTAGCGAAGGAATCGATAATGACGGCGACGGCCGCTACAACGAAGATGGAGGAGGCGGTTATGACGCCAACCGCGACTGGCCATCCTACTGGCAGCCGAACTACATCCAGCGCGGCGCAGGTGGGTATCCATTTTACTGGCCAGAATCCCAGCACACTAGAGATTTCTTCTATTCCCATCCGAATATTGCCGGCGTCCAGGCATTTCACAACACCGGCGGAATGATCCTGCGGGGACCTGGAGTACAACTGCGCGGAGAGTATCCTCGCAATGATCTCTTCGTTTACGATGAGATTGGTAAAAAAGGAGAGAAAATAATAGAAGGTTACCGCTACATTGTCATCTGGAGTGGACTGTACACAGTCTGGGGCGGTTTTATCGATTTCACACATGATACGCTCGGTATTTATTCGTTTTCTAATGAACTGTGGATGTCAAGGGCTGATCTGGATAAAGATGGAAACGCAACCCAGGAAGAGCGAGAATTCTTCGATAAATACATCGATATGGACAATACAGCCATTTCCATGCACCAAATCGATCATCCCCAGCTCGGAAAGGTCACGATTGACCACGACACCACCAAACTGAGCGGTCGTGTTCCCCCCCTCTGGCTGTTGGAAGAACTCTGCCATCGAAACATGGCTTTCTGCCTGCTCCATGCGGACGAGATGCCACTGCCAATAATAAAAGATGTGAGCGCAGAAAAGATCTCCACAGGGCTCTATCGATTGAAAGTGACTCTTTACAATGAACGGTTGATGCCGACCATGTCTGCCGCTGCCGTCGCAAACATGGTTCAGCCGCCGGATACTATTTCGATCGACGGCAAAGTTAAAGTCCTTGCAGCGGGTCAAGCCGCGGGAACGGGCATGCCCTCAGGAGTACCCGCACAGTTCCGCCGTTTCTTTCGAGGCCGCGGAGCTGCGGACAGCGATGTGACCTTTATCGAGCAGAAAGATCTGAAGAACCTGAAGCTGACGAACGGGATTTCAGGAAGGAGCGAAGTTGAGTATCATTTCCTGGTTGAAGGCAAGGGAAATGTCACGGTCAAACTCGATTGCACAAAGGGCGGAAAACACTCAAAGACGATCGTTCTTAAGTAAATGCTGAAATAAGCGGCTTCTATCTCGAATTCAGCCGAAAAGGAGTATTTGTAAACGCGATATATCCAAGGGAGGAACTTATGCGCAAAAATAAACATCTCGGCCGGAGACATTTTCTGAGGAATTCTGTCTTGGGACTGATCGGCGCGGGTATGGCCAGCAAAGGCGGATGGTCCCGAGAAAAGGAAAATGTGAGATCTGATACCCAGCAAAGCAAAGATAAAGCTACCCTTAAAATCAAAGGCTATCGCACTCTCGGTCGGACAGGGTATAAAGTCTCTGATCTCGCTCTTGGTTATGTTCAAGACGAAGGGCTGATGGCTGCCATGCTGGACGCTGGTGTGAACTACATCGATACTGGGGAGAGTTACCCTGGAGCCCACCAAAATATCGGCAAAGTCATAAAGGGACGGGACCGAAAATCTCTCTTCATCACATCCAAGATGTTGATGGAGGGGGAAACATCAAAAGAGGGTCTGATCAAAAGGGTGCACAAATCTCTTCAAGACCTGGGTACGGATTACCTTGACTGTATGATGCTGCACATGCCAGAAAAAGTGGAAGCACTCAAACATGAAGGTTTTCATGCGGCTATGCAAGAGCTCAAAGCCCAAGGCCGGGTCCGGTTCGTGGGCGTTTCCAACCACGGCTCGTTCTGGTTCAGAGACCCGGAAGAGTCGATGGGGAAAGTGCTCCTGGCTGCTACCGAAGACGGACGGTTCGATGTTTTCCTCTTCGCCTACAACTTCCTTCAGATGGACCAGTCGGAACAAGTGCTCGAGGCCTGCAAGGAAAAAAATATCGGCACAAGCCTGATGAAGTCCACTCCGGTGGCGAAATACTATATCCTCAAATCACGCGTCGAACAGCTTGAAAAAGCAGGGAAGAAAGTCTCTCCTTTTTACAGGGAGGGGCTGATACGGTTCAAAGAAAAAGCCGATAGAGCGGAACGATTCATCTCCAAGTATAACCTCGAGAAGCCAGAGGAAATCAGAGCAGCAGCCATCCGGTTCGTTCTCAGTAATCCCAAAGTGAACACAGTCTGTTGTTCTCTGAATACATACGAAGAAATGGAAAGGATACTCCCCTTGTCAGGGACTACGCTTACCAGCCAGGACAGAGCAAAATTGGCAGCCTACAAGGAAGGATGTGGCGATCTGTACTGCCGCCATGCCTGCGGGCTGTGTGAACCCAATTGTCCCCAGGGCGTTCCCGTGAACACGATCATGCGCTATTTCCACTATTTTGTGGCTCAGGGAAGAGAAAGGGAAGCCATGCTGAAGTATGCGGATATCCCGGGTGCTAGAGCTGATGTCTGCGGCGATTGCCAGGGACACTGTGAGAGCGCATGCCCCTACAATGTCACTGTTCAGGGCCTACTTCTCCTGGCACACGACCAGCTTTCGCTGGCTTAGCTCAAATTGGGGACTATCCCCAATTTCCTATCAAAGATTACCGTGCTCCGCTCGCAATGACAGAAAAAGCAGACTGCCTCTCCTTCTCCTTGCTTCTATTTGCCGACTTTGATGTTGACTTTCTTTTTATCCGCGCCACCGTGTTGAGATTTCACATTGACTTCCACCCAGCCCTGAGATCCATCCATTTTCACTAAAGCACAGAAACGGAGTGTCTCTTTCCCTTTGAGCCTGAATTCGATTCCTTTTTCAGTGATGGTATCATACTGTGTTCCAGGACTCAGAGGATCAACCATTGTTTTGCCTTCCGGAAGTTTAACCAGAGATATATTATTCGATGACTTAAGCGTGATTTTGTCCTTCACAGCTCTCTTGAGCTGTACTGATCTGTCTGAAGAAGTCGGATAAACCCGGTCGTTCTTTACCGCCACCTCGATCCAGTAAAGGTCATGCGTCGCTGGCGTTACGGTCAATTCATCTATCTCCACTTTAGGAAACTGGCTGGCACAGTACAACACGAATTGAGCGTTCTTAAAGGCTTCCATCTCTATATACCGGGCAGGGGGCGTTCTCTGTGTGTGTTTTTTACGTGTACCGCCGATCCATATCTCACCGAGATCAGGATGATTGTATTTGTGCGGCATGACCCAACCTTCCCCGTTCAGATCAAGGTCTATCCACTGGAGGTATTCTACATCGGAGACTCTTCCATCGCCATTCACATCCGCATGGAACGCAGGCGATCCCCAGAGTTCGATGAGGTAACCGTACGCTCCGAGCATATAATATGTTGCAGCATGAGCCTGGCCGCTGAGGCCTCCGATCGTGGGACGGTAATTTTTCATAATGCGCGCCCCCGCGGTCACTATTGCTATCTGTGTATCCATGTCATGTTGATATTCTTGAGCAACCCGGCGTGTGAAGAGCTGTGCATATTTATTGGTCTTTCGCATTTCCACCAGTTGCTGATCGACCATCTCCTGCAGGCGCTGCCTTTGCTCTGGTGTTTGAGTCCGAGCTCCTACATCGGGTGGCGCCTGGAACATGATCAGTCTGCCGGTGTTGTGATAATGAAAACTGGCAAAAATATTGAGATGAGCCAACTGAAACTCGAACACATTGCGGCATTCTGATTCTGACATCGGATAGGGATTTCCCGCCTGTAGATTCCATCCATAGGGAAAGTTCCTGTTGGGATCAGGGCCTCCGATATCATCTTCATTGATCATCCCGTCTCCATCGTTATCAAACCCTTCCGAGCCGATCCGGCGGAACCTCACAACTTCTTCTTTCACATCACTCACACGGACAAACCGGCGTTTGTCAGGGGACAACTTGTAATCGCCTTTGGGGTTCTTAATGTACATGGTCGATAACTGTCCGTCACCATCCACATCCTCTGTCCGGTCTTCATCGTACAAACCATCGCCGTCGTTGTCTTCTGGTCTGTAGGGCTCGCGAGGATTGTTCGGTGTGTTTGGATATACAGCAAAGGATTCATTGGCATCCACGTTGAGACCCGGCAAAATGTAAAACGTGCAGTTATTGACCAGGTCATAAACGTATGTGTCGTAATCATACCGCGTGAGTAAATACCACATCACGTAAAGGGAGCACATGATCCCGTTAATTTCATTTCCGTGTATGGCTCCATCGACCCACATCGCAGGCTTATCTTGATGTTTTCCTGTCGATTTTGCGGTGATGGTTATCAGGTACTGGTCGCGCCCCATCCGGCTTTTTCCAATGCTCTGGATATCTGCCAAATGCGGATACTTTTTCTGGATATCGTGCATGATTTTTGTCCATTCAGCATAGGAATAATACTGCTTCCAGTTGATCGGAAAGTCGAGTTCGCCGTGATACCCGCCCGGATTTTTCTGCAGTTTTTTCTGACCATAGACTGGAGTCACAAAGGATGACACCAGCACAACAGCCAGAACAAAACCCAATATGTATTTAAATTTTCTTGATTTCATCGTACACCCCCATCCTATTGAACCGAAAGGTTCTTAACCTTGGTGCCGCCTTTTTGAGATGTGACAACGACTTTAAGCGGCG
>DAOVAM010000256.1 GCA_030671065.1 Candidatus Aminicenantota bacterium | reverse complement strand
CCGAGACTCTGGTTTATTTTGCCAGGGCCTATTGATGGATTCTCATCAAAGGACATTAAAAAAAGCCAGAGGAAAAAGGGGGTAGACAGGCCACAAAATTTATCCGGTGCGTATCTCGTAGCTCATGAGACGTGCCTTTCTCGCTTCCAGTGAATCCGGTTCAGGTTTGGATCTCAAATGAAGAATGATTTCGCCAGAAAAAGAGAAAGAATGGTTGAGACTCAGATCGAAGCCAGAGGAGTGAAAGACGATAAAGTTCTGGAGGCCATGAGAAAGGTTCCCCGGCATCTGTTTGTTCCGGAAAACATGAAACTCTACGCCTATAGAGATGAGCCGCTCGTCATCGGGGAAGGGCAGACGATCTCTCAGCCTTACATCGTAGCTTATATGACAGAGGCCCTTCAGCTTAAAGGCCATGAGCGGATTCTGGAAGTGGGAACCGGTTCTGGCTATCAAGCAGCGGTTTTGGCTGAAATCGTCCAGGAAGTTTTCTCCGTTGAACTGTTGGAATCCCTCTCTTTAAAAGCGCAGGACACGCTGAAAAGACTCGGGTACAAGAATATTCATTTTAAGATCAGCGATGGCACTCTGGGCTGGAAAGAGCATGCATCTTATGATGCGATCATGGTTACGGCTGCGCCTGCAAAAGTGCCCAAAGCCCTGCAGGAACAGCTAACAATCGGAGGGAAAATGATCATCCCAGTGGGGGCTGCTTTTCAGGAACTTGTTCTTCTCACAAGAGAAAAAAGAAAGTACAAGAAGAAGATACTCCTTCCGGTCCGGTTTGTCCCCTTGATTTCGACACATTAATCGGATAAAAATAAAGACAGAGGCAAGAAAATGGTCCCGAGATTCGGCACTTTGATCAAGGTGAGCAGATTCTTTTTTATCAGCTTTGTATTCCTCCTGACTTTATGCTCAGCCCAGACCCGTGGGACAAGATTCGTCAAGATGTTTCTTCCCGATGGGTACACGATCACGGCCGAGCTGGCCGTCACGCTTGAGGAAAGACAGTTGGGGCTCATGCACCGCAAAAAAATCGATCCCGATCAGGGGATGCTCCTGGTTTTTGAACAGGCGAATTACCATTCTATCTGGATGAAGAACATGAAGATTCCTCTGGATCTCCTCTGGCTGGATCGGGAGAAACGGATTGTCCACATCGAACAGAATGTCCCCCCGTGTAAAGAAGATCCCTGCCCTTCCTACTCTTCTCGATTCCCAGCGATGTATGTCCTGGAGATTAAAGCGGGAAGCGTGGATGAGCACGGGCTGAAAATGTATGACCGGATTGAATTTGTTTTAAAATTAGAATAAGGGAACCTCTAAAAAAGTCGGCAGATTTTATGAATAATTAAGAGGTGGTATTTTAGGGAGAGTCCCCAGAAATTATTGCATGGAGTTCTTGGGCTGCGTTCTGAGATGCGATTTTTTCCCCGAGGATTTTTTTTATTTTTTTGAAATGATCTATCATTTCTGACCTGGTCTTTTCAGATTCGAGGATCTTTTTCGCCTCCTGAAAGACATTCTCGGGATTGAAATCCCTCTGGATCAATTCTGGCACGATTCTTTTTCCACTGAGGATGTTCACGATGCTAAAATTGTTTATCTTAGACAGCAGCCGTACAAAGGAATAGGTGAGAGGGGAGAGGCGGTAAAACACGACAAGAGGAGTCCCCAAGAGGGCCGTTTCCAAGTTCGCTGTGCCGCAAGCCGAAAGCACCAGGTCGCTCGCAGCCATAGCTTCGTAGTGGTTCTCGGTGAGAACGGTCAATTTATCAGGAAAGAGGGGGAGATAGTCCGAGATCAGATTTTCATCAAGGCTCTCGGCCAGAAGAAGGATGAAGTGTGCATCCCATTCGCTTTGAATCCGATGAAGTGCTTCAGGCAGCACCGGCATATGATATTTCAGTTCGTTTTTCCTGCTGCCGGGGAGAAGAGAGATGATCTTTTTTTGAGGGCTCAAGCCGTATTTTTTCATGAATTCTTCTCTGGTGAAGGAAGCACGGACCTTTTCCTTAAGAGGATGTCCGACATAAACCGCTGGAATACCTGACTCTTCATATGTTTTTTCCTCGAAGGGAAAAATCAGCATCATTTTTTCGACTGTTTTCTTTATAGTCTTCAGCCGCCCTTTCCGCCAAGCCCATACAGTCGGGCTGACGTAGTAGAGAACGGGAACATTTTGCTTTTTTAGTTTATTCGCCAGGCGGAGGTTGAAATCCGGTGAATCGATTAGGACTGATGCCTTTGGACTGCGCCTCTTGATCTCTTTGTTGATTCGGTTGAATATTTTTTTTATCCGGGGAAGATGAGTGAAGACTTCGATTCCTCCGATCACGCTGAGGTCGTGGATGGAGAAAAGGAGCTCGACTCCTTCTGCGGCCATGTTTTTTCCCCCGATCCCAAAAAATGCGAAATCCGGATGGAGTTTTTTAAATTGATGAACGAGATTGGCCCCGTATTTTTCTCCTGAGTTTTCCCCGGCTATGATGAGAATGGAATCCATTAGTCCCTTTCGTCTTCTCCATAATAAACGATCTCAGGCATTGACTGAGGATCCTGGCCGTAAAAAAACAGCCATTGATCATAGGTCTCTTGTTCCAGATAGATCTTAAAGGATGATTTTGTGGACGAGCTGACAACACCGATGATTTGAGGGTTTTGTACAGAAGAGAGAGCACTTTGGGGGACGACAAGAACTTTATTTGTTTGAGTCGTCGCCCCTCTTCTTCTTGAGGAAGATCCTGAATAAGGAAGGATGATATTCCATTCTCCATCTTTAGTCATGGGATCCGGAAACAATTTGCGTATGCATTTCTCCTCCACCAATTCATCAAAAGATTTGGGAAAGCTTCCAGGATGTTTCGTCTGGAACAGCCGGATGGCCTCAACGTACTGTTTTCCTCTGAAAATCAGCTCTTCTTCTTTTTCTCGCTGAATTTGCGTTTCCCAGACAGGAATGGCGACCAGAAGTCCAATACTCATCACGAATATTGCGATCAGGAGTATGATGAGTACGTAACCTTCTTTTCTGTGCATGGATCTAAAAAAGAGAAAGTTGAAAGGAGATCACCATGTGCTGTAAGGAGTTCCGTCTATCGCTTTTTCTATCGATCCGGAAAATACATCCACGATA
>DAOVAM010000038.1 GCA_030671065.1 Candidatus Aminicenantota bacterium | reverse complement strand
GTTTTTGAAGCCTGACCCCGATTTCTTGACATGGTATTCAAATCTGTATATTGTAATCCTGACTTTGTGTCTCCGGTATTCATGAGAACGCAAATTTTGATGCTGAAAAATAGGGGCAGGCTATTTTTTGTGGGAACGGTTCCGTTTGTCTTCATAGACAGAAGATCGGGAATGCCTTTCCTCACTTGAATGAGTAGCCTGTCCCATTTTTTTTGCGCATTGAAAGGTAGGATAACAATGCCGAATAAGACGAAATTAAATCCTGAAAAAGCAGCAGATTACACTTCTCTTCAACTCACAGCCCTGGTCATCCTGAGAGTGGTGATCGGATGGCATTTTCTCTACGAGGGAATTGTCAAAGTGCTCAATCCGTATTGGTCATCAGCTGGTTTTCTCCTGGAAACAAAGGGAATATTTAAAGGGCTGGCCACCTCGATAGTAGCAAGCCAGGGTGCGTTAGGGTTTGTCGATTTTTTAAACAAGTGGGGATTGGTTCTTATAGGGCTGGGTTTGATCGCAGGATGTTTGACGCGCATGGCCAGCATTTCTGGCATGGTGCTTCTGCTTTTCTATTATGTTTTTCACTCACCGTTTATCGGCTACACATATACAACTCCTGTTGAGGGAAGTTATCTCATCGTTAACAAAAATATTATCGAACTTTTTGCATTGTTTGTTTTGACATTATTCCCAACTGGCTCGATCATTGGATTGGATAGGTTCATTTTTTTCAAGAAAAAGCCTTCATAAGGGTTTTGGAAATGTTTAAACACCTGGAGGATTTCAATGAGTGAAGATATAGACAATAAAAAGAGTGAAAAGCCGAAGAAGGACTCAGGAAAAGGCGGAACGTTTAACCGAAGAGATATTCTTAAGGGATTGGCTACAATTCCTGTGTTCGGCCCATTTTTTTATGCGTTTTTCAGAAAGAAATGGCTGGATGACCTGAGAAAGAAGGAGATTCTGGCAGAATTAGGAATGAACGGGGAGGCTCCGGATGTTCTTCCCAAGGCAACTATGAAAAAGCCCGGGGAACTCATTAGATTGGGAATAATTGGCTTTGGAGGCAGGGGGGAGGCTCTTGCGCACGCGGCTGGTTTTGCTCACCCAGACTGGATAGAGGGGAAGAAGAAGGATGTCAGGGAAAACAGACTGGACAAAGGGCTGGAGGCTTTTTTAAGCCAAGAAGATTTGAATGTGGTCCTGACCGGGATCTGCGATGTATTTGATGTCAGGGCTGAACGAGGTATCGCCGCATCTAAGAATGATATCAGATTAGGCGGAGGCACTGGATTGTCGAAGGGAGCTACGCGTTACCGCAATTATCAGGAATTACTCGAGAGTGATGATATAGATGCAGTGATCATTGCCACTCCGGACCACTGGCATGCCCAGATGACGATTGATGCTGTGAATGCTGGAAAGCATGTCTATTGCGAAAAGTGCATGACCAGAACCATCGATGAAACATACAGTGTTACGGAGGCAGTCAAGAACAGTGGGAAGGTTTTCCAGCTTGGACACCAGGGAAGGCAGCAGGAAAGCTATATCAAAGCCAAGCAGATCGTGGAAAAGAACATCCTTGGGAAAATCACTTTAGTTGAGGTGACCACGAACCGCAATTCTCCGAACGGAGCATGGGTGTATGATATTCATGAAGAGGGGAGCCCTGAGACCATCGACTGGGAACAATTCGAGGGACCATCACCGCACAAGGTGCCGTTCAACCTGGAAAGATTTTTTCGCTGGCGGTGCTGGTTCGATTATGGAACGGGCCTTGCCGGTGATCTGCTTTCACATGAATACGATGCAACGAATCAGATTCTTGAACTTGGAATTCCTAAATCTGTAGTGGCATCAGGAGGTGTTTATTTCTTCCAGGATGGCCGAGATGTTCCGGATGTCTTCCAGGCAGTGTTTGAGTATCCTGAGAGGGATTTGACATTAGTGTACAGTGCAACCCTTGCCAACGGAAGAGGCCGTGGAAAAGTGCTCATGGGTCATGATGCCGCGATGGAAGTGGGTTACAGTTTAAACGTCACCGCTGACTGGGAATCAACCCGTTATAAAGAAAAGATCATGAACAAGATCATAAACACTTCACTTCCACTATTCACCTACCGGCCTGGCATGAAAGGGATTGATACAGTCACATCGGCCACGGAAAGATATTTTATGACTCGAGGTTTGATGTACACCATGAGAGGTGGAAGGCCTGTTAACACCGCTCACCTCCATATCAAAGATTGGCTGGACTGCATCCGGAACGGAGGGCAGCCTAGCTGCAATATCGATCGAGGTTTCGAAGAAGCAATAACCTGCCATATGGCAACTCTTTCTTACCTTGAAGGGCGCAAGGTGGAATGGGACCCGGTGAACAGGAAGGTTGTGCAGCCCTCACCTTCGGAACAGTTGTCTTGAGCAGACAGAGAATACAATTCATGTGTACAATTCAGGACTAAAGATAGGCATTATAATTGAATTAAGAGGTGAAATCATGAAAAGACAAATTATCGGTTTTATGGTTTTTTTTCTTCTTCTTTCGGTTTTGGGTGAAGTCAAGGGACAACCTCGAAGTGTTGAAAAGCAAACTTTGGCATCGGTGAAGGCAGAAGTCGTGAACACGAATTATAAAGATGTGAGAATAAAGAAATTTCCGATCGCTTCTCAGTGCTGGACCTTCAGGAAGTTCACGTTTTATGAAACCTTGGAAAAAGCAAAAGAGCTCGGGATTAGATACCTACAGCCCTATCCAGGGCAAGCGCTCAGCCGTGACATTCCAGGTGTTCGATTCGACCATAATCTGAGTGATGACTTGATCAAGAAGGTCAGAAATAAATTGAGAGAGTATGGAATCTCTCTTGTCAGCTATGGCGTGGTGGGATTCGAGAACACTGAAGAGAGCATGCAGAAGGTTTTTGATTTTGCCAGAAAGATGAGGATTGGCACAATCGTAACAGAGCCAAAATTCGAAGATGCCTCTCTACTCGAGAAAATGGTGAAAAAATACAACATCAATATCGCCATCCACAATCATCCGGACCCTTCAAAGTACTTTCATCCAGAGACTGTGTTTGAATACGTCAAGGGGCTGGATGAGCGCATCGGAGCGTGCGCGGATACGGGACACTGGATGCGTTCCGGCGTCAATCCTGTGGAAGCTCTGCGGCTGCTCAAGGGACGAATCATAGATGTCCATCTCAAAGATCTTGATGTCTTCGGGTCCAAAAAGGCCCTTGATGTTCCTTTCGGACAGGGAAAAGCCAATGTTCATGACATCCTGGCAGAACTGACGCTCCAGAATTATCATGGATATCTTGCCATCGAGCATGAAAACCCGAGTGATGTGGATAATCCCCTGCCGCCTATGCGGAAAGGCATCGAATACGTACAAAGCATCACCTATTATCAAGATTATGAAGAGATACTCGGATTCAATCGCGGAAGTTACGCAAAGCACGGATGGAATCAATACGGACCCGGCTATTTCGAACTCGATAGGAAAACAGGCGTCTTGAAAGGTCAGGGAGGAATGGGCCTATTCTGGTACAGTCGGAAAAAATACAAAGATTTCATTCTCGACCTGGAGTACATGTGTGCTGATAAATTCACGAATTCGGGAGTATTCATCAGAGTTCCACGGATGCCAGCAAGCGATGAATATATCTATCATTCCTTTGAGATTCAGATCTGTGATAATGAGAAAGGCATCCATAAGACGGGCGCAGCGTATGATGCGGAGCCGCCACGCTTCGACGCCTTTAAAGAATCGGGTGAGTGGAATCACATGAAGATCACATTCAAGGGAAAAAATATAAAAGTGGATATCAACGGGAAGCAGGTGCTGGACTGGGACGCCGAGCCCAGAGGAAAAATAAGGGATTTTGCTCAAGAAGGATACGTTGGGCTCCAGAACCATGACAGCCGGTCTCCGATATATTTCAGAAACATCTATATCAAGGAATTGAAATGATCTTCTGGAGTGATTTATCTGTGCGCATCCAGATTTATCGGAAGTGAGCATGATCGACCTTGAAGAATCTGTAAAAAACATAGGTATTCTCAAGAAATACACCAAGGATGAAATTCTATTCAACGCTCAAGAGAATGCGAACGGATTCTATTATGTTCAATCAGGCGAAATCCGAGTCTATAAAATGGATGAGAACGGCAGAGAAGTCGAGGTCGTGCGCCTAGAGCCCGGTGATTTTTTGGGAGAAGCCATTGTTTTTGTTTCTTCGAGATTCCCGTTTTTTGCTCAAGCTGTAAAGGATTCAAACGTTTTATTTTTTGAGAAGAAGACCATCTTGAGGAAAATAGAAAGCGATCCTTCAGCAGCAAAATTCTTTGTGAATCTGCTGGCTAAAAAGTGTCTTGTTTTGAATAAACGAATTGAGAGTCTGGGGCTTCAGACTGTGAGGCAGAGACTGATCCAGCATATGCTTTCGCACTGTAGAGGAAACGAGCAGTGTGTTATTGAGTTGAAGATGAAAAAGAGTGAGCTAGCAAAGATATTAGGGACGATCAGCGAGACACTCTCCCGGAATCTCAAGCAGATGCAGGAAGAAGGGCTCATTGAAGTCAAAGGGAGCAGGATCCGGATAACGAACTGTCCGGTGTTGCGCTCAGAATTATCCCCCTGAATTATTCATAACGTGAATAACCCAGGGACCTTGAATTATTCATAAAATCTGCCGGCTCCATACATAGCCTTCTAAAAAGAGACAGTCCCCCTATACAATTTTCGGATAAAAAATATCTTTTTTTGACTTAAGTCAAGGATATCTCCTTTTGTGTTCCTTATTATTGAGGTAGAAACTCGGAATAAAAGGAGATATTTTAATGGCAAAAAGAATGATCATAGAGATTGATAGAGATAAATGTGATGGATGCGGATTGTGCACCGATGCCTGTGCTGAGGGAGCCCTGGTTCTCGATGAGGAAAACAAAGCCGTCCTTGCGAAGGAAATTTATTGTGATGGAATGGGTGCCTGCCTGGATGTCTGTCCGACTGATGCGCTGAAAGTCGTGGAGAAAGAAAGCGAAGAATATGATTCAAAGGCTACCTATCAGCATGTCTTGGATACTCGGGGGGAAGACGCTGCAAAACACGTTCATGGGATAGATGAGACAGAGGAAAAAGAAGAAGGATCAGATGAGCCTGCGGCGTGCTTGACTTCCATGGGGTGTCCGGGAAGTGCAGCTCGGGAAATCCGGAGGAATCCGGCATCAAGCAGCAATATATCTGTTTCGGGCGCTTCAGAATTGTCACAATGGCCCATTCAGCTTCATCTTGTTTCCCCGTATGCGCCTTATTTAAATGAGAGTGACCTTCTGATCGCTGCGGATTGTACTGCATTTGCCCTGGGGAGTTTTCATCAAGACTTATTGAAACAGAAAAAATTGGTCATTGCCTGTCCCAAGCTGGATGACACAACACCCTATGTTGAGAAAATTGCAGAGATCCTTAAAAATAACACCATATACTCACTCACTGTGGCGATCATGACTGTGCCGTGTTGTACGGGTTTATACAGGATGGTAGAACAGGCTGTTGAACTTTCCGGGACAGATATCAGCATCAAAAAAATTGTGATCGGAATTGATGGGCAGATCGTTTCCTGATTTCAGACTCTTTCGTTCCTGAAAAACAAATAACCACTCTCCAATCTTCGCCACTGATTTCTTGTGTCAAAAACAAGGAACGTAAAAATTCTGCATTTTTAAAGTTCCTGTGGAATGAAGACTAGAAAAAAAGTTGAATATGCGCTCTTTTCGCAGAGGAAAGGGGAGAGATTTATTCAAAATATTCTTTGAAAAGACCTCTTGCATAATTTTTTAGAATATCGGATAATTGTCAATCCTGAACGTTCACCACTCTTCATTCGTGACTAAAGCGGTGTTTCGTTCGAGGGAACGTTACTTTTTATAGAGGTGTAACATGACGGTTCAGATTTATGTTGGAAATTTAAGTTACAGTATGACAGAGGATTCACTTCAAAAAATGTTTGAGAAGCATGGTGAAGTTGTATCCGCGAAGATTATCATGGACAAGTACTCAGGAAGGTCGAAGGGATTTGGATTTGTAGAGATGGCAAGTAAAGATGATGGTGAAAAAGCAATCCAGGAGCTCAATGAATCAGAGGTGGAGGGTCGAAATATCCGAGTCAATTTTGCGAGGCCGAGAGAAGAGTAAAGCAGCCCTTTTCTTTCGGGAGGTTATTCATGGCAGGGATTGTTAAAAAAGGAGATACTGTTAGAGTTCATTATACTGGAAAACTGGAAGATGGGAAGGAGTTTGATTCTTCATTGAAGAGGCAGCCACTTCAGTTTGAAGTTGGAGCAGGAAGTGTTATTAAAGGATTTGAGGATGCGGTAGTGGGTTTGAAGCAAGGCGAGAAAAAGTCTGTGAGGATTCCTCCTGAAGAGGCTTATGGCAGTTATGATGAAAATCTCCTTGTCGAAATGCCGAAAACAAGCTTGCCTGAGGGTGTTGTTCCTGAGGTCGGGATGAGACTTCAGATCGAAAATCAGCAGGGACAGGCCTTACCAGTGGTTGTGACTGATATTCTTGATGGATCGATCAAGCTGGACGCCAATCATCCTCTTGCAGGGAAGACTCTTTTGTTTGATTTAGAGGCTGTAGAAATACTCTAAACAATTGAATGGAGTCTCTCACGAGACGACATAGCCCCCTCAAAAAAAGTCATCGAAGTATTCCCAGTATCTGTCTCAATCGAGAGATTTGTTTTACCTGTATCACTGGAATATTTTTTCAACAGGGGAAATCAATTTCAATGAACATACTAGAAGTCTGTGTGCGGACGGTTGGTATTTACTTGTTCACTCCTATTTTTTGAGGGGATGGTTTTGAGAAAAGATTAAAGAGATGCAGCAAGAAAGTAAGAAAGCTGTGCTCGCTGCCTTGTTTGGGAACTTCGGGATTGCTGTATTCAAGTTAGTGGCGGCTTTTATGAGCGGCTCGTCTTCGATGCTTGCAGAGGGCTACCATTCTGTATCCGATACCTTTAATCAGGTTCTTTTGCTGTATGGATTAAGAAAGAGCCGGAAGGAAGCGGATGAACGCCATCGGTTTGGACATGGAAAGGAACAATTTTTCTGGTCCTTCATGGTGGCTGTGATCTTATTCGGAGTAGCGGGGACACTGTCCATCAGAGAGGGATATCATAAGTTCCTGAACCCTGAACCGATCCATCATATGGGGCTTTCGTATCTTGCGATTTTAGTGGGATTCATATTCGAGAGCTATGCTTTCAGGATTGCCGTGAAAAATTTAAAAAGGGAGATGAAAGCAGAGAAACACAAAAACATCATTGACGGGATCAAACACAGCATGGATTCTGTAACGCTGACAGTTGTGTTCGAAGATGCACTCGCACTCACGGGCCTTTTCATCGCTGCAGTGGCTATCACGTTGACGTATTTCACAGGGATCTTGATCATTGATGCCATCGCTTCAATCCTCATCGGAGTTCTTCTGATGATCTTTGCGGTCTTCCTCGCTATGGAGACAAAGAAGCTATTGCTGGGAGAGGCCGTCACTCCTCTCAAGCGGAAAAATATACTCCATACAGTCAATGCATTCAGCGAAGTGAAAAAGATAATCAGTCTGAAAACAATGCATTTAAGCCCGGATGAGGTTCTGGTCACGATCGAGATAAATTATAAAGACGACGTTGTTGTGGACGTGTTTTATGTTTTACACGACAGGATTGAGAAGAAGATACAGAAAATCATCCCCAATGCAAAAATATATCTGGAGCCGGAAAACAAATAATCCGGTATAATAAAAAAGGAGCGAATCAGGATGTGTGAATTTTGCCATAAACATGGGGAAGGAAAAAAGTGGTACCTGGAAGCGAACAATTATTCAGAGGACCTTCTGAGTGATCTTCGCCGGCGAGAATTCATCATCGATTTTTTTAAAAAGCCTGAATCCCTTGGAAAAAGCATAAGGAGACTGAATGATCTCGACAATGCACCTGGTTTTGTTAGGCGTGCGATAATCCGCCGTGTCTCGAACAAGATGAAAAAAGTTCACTATGGCCAGGTGGTTCCGATAGAAGAAATTGAACACATCTTCGAATTTGTCACATCAGTGGCTCGCTTTGCCTGTGTTTGCCGTCATGTCACTTTGGGATCAGAGCAGAGATACTGCTTCGGTGTCAGTATGGCGCCCCAGGGCGGAGAACTGGCCCGGATCGTTCGAGAGATCGACGCGTCTTATTTAACAGGTCCTAATACTGCTGGAATCGAGCAATTCAGCAAAGAAGACGCTCTGTCCTTCATGCGCGAGAATGAGCAAGAGGGTCTCTGTCATACTGTCTGGACATTCATTGCCCCGTTTATAGGGGGCATCTGCAACTGTGATAAATCAGATTGCTTGGCAATGCGATCCACAGTCACACATGGCCTCCCGGTCATGTTTCGGGCCGAATATGTTGCCAAGACTGATCCAGATTTATGCAATGGCTGCCGGCTGTGTATGCGTGTCTGTCAGTTTGGAGCCATAGGTTACAGTGCAGCCCTGGAAAAGAGTTTAATCGATCCCAGGCGGTGCTTTGGCTGTGGCATCTGTCGTTCAGTGTGCACGAGAGATGCGATTTCGCTGGTTGAGCGTTCAGATGTGCCAGCGGCCAAATCCCTCTGGTAAAGGATGGAGATAGACAATCTGCCTTAGGCTCCCTTTGCAAAAGAGTCATGAATAAATTCTCTGTGTAATGGAGGTATCCCATGGAAAAAGTTACTGATCTTGAACTCACGCCTGAGGCAATGTTGAGAATGGGAAGATCTGCTGTCGATGCGTTAGTGGAACACATAATGAATCTTCCGGATGCTCCTCGCTCTAACCTGGATGACGGTCAGAAGATCGCCAAATCTTTATGGGAAAAACCTCCTGAAAAGGGCATGGATTTCGAATCTTTACTCGATTTATTCATGAATAAAGTCATCCCAGTCTCGATCAACACACCGCATCCGGCTTATATGGGATACATTCCAGGAGGGGGTCTTTATCCTTCGGCGATTGCCGATTTCCTGGGAGCCGCCACAAATCGATTTACCGGGGCCTGGTTTGCAGCACCTGCGGCGGCGCGCCTTGAAGCGAATGTTCTGGAATGGTTCACACAATGGATGGGCTATCCAAAATCCACACGCGGCATTTTGACGAGCGGTGGCTCTCTGGCCAGTTTCAGTGCTTTGGTGACCGCAAGGAAACATCTTCTGGTTGAAAATCTCAGTCGCGGAATAATTTACAGCTCTGACCAGACACATTACTGTGTGATGAAAGCTGCTATTCTTGCTGGTATTCCTGAGCAGAACATCCGATTATTATCAGTTGGCAGTGATTTTAGGGCTGTGCCTGAATATTTTGAGAAAGCCATAAAATCCGATTTAAAAAAGGGGAAAAAGCCGTTTTTTCTTGTCGGGAATGCGGGCACAACAAACTCAGGCGCTGTGGATCCTCTTCTTGACCTTGCGGAAATAGCGAAAAAATACAAGCTCTGGTACCACATCGATGCGGCTTATGGAGGCTTCTTTAATTTGTGCAAGGAAGGAAAGAAGATCCTCAAGGGATTGGATAAGTCTGACTCGATCGTGCTCGATCCTCATAAGGGATTATTTGTGCCTTATGGCTCAGGAAGTCTGCTGGTCAAAGACGGTGAGCTTCTCCGGTCCGCTCACATGCTGACTGCTGAATATCTTATGGATCACATGATACCCGAAGGAGAAGTGAATGCCACGGAGTATTCGCCCGAACTGACGCGGTCCTATCGAGGATTGCGCGTGTGGCTGCCTTTGAAACTGTTTGGAGTGAAAGCATTCCGGGAAAATCTGGCTGAAAAGCTGCATCTCACGAGGTGGATGTATGAACGCTTCCTTGAGGAACCGGGGTTTGAATGCATGGCAGTCCCTGAGCTGACCGTGATCGCTTTCAGGTATCGTCCGAAAAAAGGGGATGTGGAAGCTTTTAACCGGAAATTACTGGCCTATATTGTTAAAAGCAAAAAACTCTTTCTGTCCAGCACCCTACTGCACGGAAAATTCGTCATCCGTGTTTGCATACTCAGTTTTAGAACCCATAAAGCTGAGGTCGAGGAGGCTTTTGAGATTATCAAGAATGCCGCAAAAAAGCTGGACAAGGAATGAGAAGATAAGGAGATAAGGGAATCAAGCCCTGACCCCATAGTCAAATGAATCGCCGTGAATTTGTTCACTCCACAGCCGTTATGGGTATTTCACTGTTTCTGAGGCCATCTCCTCTCTTTTTTATTCCTTCAAATCAAAATAAGAATATTCCGAATGACCAGGCGAAGGAGCAAGAAACTCGAGAGATCTTCACCTGGTTTATTCAGCGTACGCTCAAAGAAGGCTGGGCATCCCTACCAATCGGACAATGCATGGGGAAAATCGCTGCATTATTTATCGGAACAGGTTATGTGGGAGGTACAATTGAAGGGGAAGGCCCGGAGGTCTGTCGGGTAAATTTCACAGGATTGGACTGTGTCACGTTTTATGAAAACGTTTTGTGCCTGGCAAGAATCTCGAAAAAAGGAAAAACTTCATTCGATGAGTTTATACAGGAACTCACGTTCATGCGGTACAGAAAGGGCATTCTGATCGATTATCCTTCGCGCCTCCATTACACATCCGATTGGATTCATGACAATGAGGAGAAAAATGTTGTGAAAAACATCACCAGAGAACTCGGGGGCGAAGATTTTCCGGTTCAAGTGTCATTCATGTCAGAAAATCCCGGTTATTATCTATCTCTCAGAGAGTATCCGGAATTTATCAAGACAATTGCCGAAATCGAACAAGAGATCAATAGACGAAAACACTGGTATATTCCCCGGGAAAAAATAAAGAAGGCTCAAAAACATCTTCAGACTGGTGATATCATTGCTGTGGCCACGAATAAAAAGGGATTGGATTACTCCCATACAGGACTGATTATGCAAGATAAAAAGGGGAGGATCAGATTTTTACATGCGTCATCAGCAAAGGACAAAGTGCTCTTGGATACAGAACTTTACAAATATATAAAATCTGTCAAGACACATATCGGGATTACTGTTGCCAGGCCTTTAAGGGTGATGGGAAAATAAGGTCAGATGCCTTGAAGTCTTCCTCGATACACAACATAATTCAAATTAAAATTTAAAAACCTGGAGCATGATTATCCCGATGATTGCTGCCATGATGAGGTAATAAGTCATGGGTATGAGCGTTTTGCGGATGAGTAGTCCCTCCTTTCCCAAAAGCCCTACGACAGCAGACGCCGCGACAACGTTGTGAACACAGATCATATTCCCGGCTGCTCCTCCAACTGCCTGAAGAGCCACAATAACGCCGGGAACAGCTCCTGTTTTTAGAGCGGTTGCGAACTGAAAAAGAGAAAACATCATGTTACTGAAGGTGTTGCTTCCTGCGATAAATGCTCCCATTGCTCCGATCACAGCAGCAAAAGCTACCCATCCATCACCGATTAATGATGCAGCGGTATTTGCCAGCACAATCGGCATTTTATCCAATCCGCCCTGAACTCCGCTGTTAATAAACACCTTCACCATGGGGACTGCAAACCCAAGAGCAATGGCTGGTCCCAAAATGGTTTTAAAGGATCTCTGAATAACTTTTTTGGTTTGCAAGAGCGAGATTTTCTGGATGAAAACAGTGGCAAGCCCTGCGACAATAAACAGAAAACCAGGAAGGTAAAGGAACTGGAATCCTGTGCTGATGGATGTCCCAAAGATGTCTGGCCAATTAAACGATACAGAGGCCAGGAGACTCTTTAGTGGATATAGAAGCCGGCTGAAAAGAAGAAATAATGCGACGAGTATGTAGGGAAGCCACGCCCTGAAAATACTCATTCCCGGTCCGGTTGCGGCTTTTTTTTCGACGGTATGGCCAACCCATTCTGCGGGCCACGTTTCATTGGGTGGGAAATCCCATTTTTTTTTCGGGATGAGAAATCCTGATCTGGCCAGGGGAATGACGATTAAAAGTCCCAGCAGAGATCCAAACAGAGAAGGGAACTCCGGGCCTAAAAAGACTCCGGTCAGGGTATATGGAACCGTGAAACAGAGGCCGGCAAACAGAGCGAATGGAAAGATGGACAGGCCTTCTCTCCAATTTTTGTTTTGTCCGAAATACCGCGTCATCATGATGACCAGTATGAGAGGGATAAGAGTTCCGGTGATTCCATGGATGATGGCTACTTTGCCCCCGATTGCCTTTAAATAAACAGCAAAATCCATGTTCATTCCATTTAAATAATTTGAGACCTCCATTTGTCCGCTTAATCCTGAGTTGACGCCTATCAGGATAGGGGTGCCGATCGCACCGAATGAAACGCAGGTGCTCTGGATGATCAAACAGACCATCACGGCCGCCATAGCGGGAAATCCAATAGCAACAAGGAGAGGAGCGGCGACTGCGGCTGGAGTTCCAAAGCCAGCCGAGGCCTCGATGAAAGAGCCAAACAGGAAGGCAATGATTATGGCTTGAACACGCCGGTCTGAAGAAATAAGAAACATGCTCTTTCGGATGGAAACTATCGCACCACTCTCCTCTTGCAGGTTAAGAAGCAGTATCGCGCCCAGGACAATATACAGGATCGAAACTGCTGTTATGATGCCGTCTAGAGAAGCTGCTGCCATCTGATGGAGAGGCGTCTTCCATATGAAGAAAGCCAAAAGGCAGGTGATGACAAATGATACTGGCATGGCTCTGGTTGCGGGCCATCTAAAAAGAACGATGAGTCCGAACGCCGTGACGATCGGAAGAAGAGCGAGAAGAGCCAGAATACCTAAACTCATGCATGCAACCTTCTGACGTTCTCTGCTTTGCAGCCGCAGATACGAAAACGTCTGTTCATTTGATCAAGATTCGTGGATTCTAAGATTTTATAAAACACGTACTACCGGATGTCAAATTGATTCCGGAATGTGTGGGTTCCTTTTTGACATCAAAAATACCCTGTGTTAAAGTTTCGTCAAGGGGAGGCGAGTGAAACTCAAACGAAAAATCGATGAAGCTGTTGCCGGTCAACTCAGGAAAGTCATTTCGCATTTCGATAAGGATGCCATGACGCTTATCCCGGAAGATCAGAAAGTCGAAGTCGTTCGGATGAAGGTCAGAAAAAAAGAAGAATTCGATATACTCAAGGCAAGCCTTGAAGAGCAGGGCTACCATTTGACGTGCAAAGAATTCTATGATGAAGACGTGGATGATACGAATTATAGCGCCACGATATTAGGAGAGAAGAGGATCCAGCTCGAGGAAAAAGAGCTTCTTACCCCAGCCAACCCGGAAAAAGAGAAGAAAAAAGCGCTGATTGTGACCATTGGGGTCAAAGCCATGTGGTGGATCATTTTTATCCTTTTCCTCTGGGGTTGGTTCATCGTCCTTAACCGTCCTATTAATATGGCGATCAAAGAAATTCTTCAATTTTGGCGTGGATAAAACGTGCACTCCAGGCTAAAGCCTCAAAGGTATGTCTCACATAATTTTTTTAACTTCAAATAT
>DAOVAM010000272.1 GCA_030671065.1 Candidatus Aminicenantota bacterium | reverse complement strand
GAACAAGCTCGAGGTCATGGGCAGGATCTGGGCCATGGATGCGGTAGCGAAAAACGCCAGCACTTCCCAGTACGGGACGATCGTGGCTTTGGATGAATCCCCAATTCAAGAAGATTTGATCTATGCGGGTACGGATGACGGCCTGATCCAGGTGACTGGAGACGGAGGCGCAAACTGGCGAAAGGTCGATAAGTTTCCCGGTGTTCCGGACAGGACCTATGTCAATGATATCATCGCTTCCCAGCACGAGAAGGACACAGTGTATGCAGCGTTCAATAATCATAAGAACGGTGACTTCAAGCCCTATGTCCTGAAGAGCACAGATGCCGGCAAAACCTGGGTATCCATCTCATCAAACCTGCCAGAAAGAGGCTCGGTTTATGCTCTTGCCCAAGACCATGTCAACAAGAACCTGCTGTTTGCGGGAACAGAGTTCGGGCTGTTCGTGAGTGTGGATGGAGGACAACACTGGAAACAGCTCCGAAGCGGGCTTCCGACAATAGCGGTTCGCGATATTGCCATTCAGAAGAGGGAAAATGACCTGGCTCTGGCCACATTTGGCCGGGGATTCTATATCCTGGATGATTACACACCGCTCCGTTTTCTCAATAAGGAGATCCTTAATTCTGAGGCTCATATTTTTCCGATCAAGGCTGCTTTGATGTACATGGAGTCTTCCCCTCTGGGTTCGGGAGGAGCTGCTGGAAAGGGTTTTCAAGGGGAGATGTATTTTAACGTGAAGAATCCTCCTCTAGGTGCGGTCTTCACTTACCATCTGAAAGAATCCATCAAAACCTTGAGAGACAAACGAATGGAGAAAGAAAAAGCCGCTTTCAAGGAGGGAAAACCTGTTTATTATCCCACCTATGAGGAAATAAAAGCGGAAGAAAAGGAAGAAACTCCCTATCTGATTTTCACCGTGCTGGATGATGAAGATAACGTTGTGCGCAGGCTCAGGGCTTCAGCCCGGTCCGGACTCCATCGGATTGTCTGGGATTTGATGTATCCAGCTCTGGCCCCCACAAGTCTGCAGGCTGCAAGTCCCACATCGAGCGGACGTTCGAGCACCCCAGTTCTTCCTGGGGAATACAAGGTTTTCCTCTCGAAGAATGTCAATGGAGTAGTGACGAAGCTCACCGAGCCAGTGGAATTCAAAGCCGTGGTATTGGGAAAGACATCTCTTCCCGCTGAAGACCGGGCTGAGCTAGTGGCCTTTCAGAAGAAAGTGAGAGTGCTGAGCCGAGCTGTAAATGCGGCTTCGAGCGTTATGAGGGAGCTGGCGGATAAAGCTAGCCACTATCGAGTGGCCTTGAAGAGTGTCACGGTTGACGATTCTCAGATATATACCCAGATCAAGGCACTCGAGGCAGAGGTCAATAAAATCCAGACCAGGCTCTTCGGAGACAGGACATTCAGGAGGATTGATAAGGATGCTGAGCCTGGATTGAGCAGCCGGATAAGCAGCATCATCTATGAACAAAGGCGGTCGACGTCTG
This sequence comes from Candidatus Aminicenantota bacterium, assembly GCA_030671065.1. GTDB lineage: Bacteria > Acidobacteriota > Aminicenantia > Aminicenantales > Aminicenantaceae > SOIA01. The sequence continues at coordinate 1,263 of DAOVAM010000272.1, read as the reverse complement.
CCCCCACACAGACCCAGAGAGATGCCTACCAGATCGTTGCAGATGATTTCGGCCCGATCCTGCAGAAGCTGAAAAAATTAGTCGAGGAGGATGTCAAAAAGATCGAGAAGATTCTGGATGAGATCGGTGCGCCGTACACTCCGGGCAGATTTCCGAATTGGAAAAAATAAAAAAAATGAGGACATTTCTGCTCTCTCAATAATTCGGTTACACTTCTATTAATTGAACTGAAGATAAAAGTGTCATTGCGTATGCTAAAGGTAAAGTTGTCATTGCGAGCGTAGCGTGGCAATCTCTTAAGAATAATCAAATAGTAATGTTTATACTTAGTGCGATGTGTTCCCTTTGGGAACATCCCCATCATTAGAAAATGATTGAAAGTGTGCTTTTTCTGATTGCCTCCTATTTGGCTGCGATTGCCGCGACACTCGCTGGATTTGGCAGCTCAACTCTGTTGATTCCTGTAGCCATCCATTTCATGGATATCAAAACAGCAATATTTCTTGTGGCCTGTTTTCACCTGTTTAACAATATTTTCAAAGTGAGATTTTTCTGGGAAAAGATCGATTTTAAAACGTTTTTCCTTTTTGGAATCCCGAGTATAATTTTTGCATTCGGCGGAGCTTACCTGGTTTCCGTTATGCCTGTGAATACCATTATGATCTCAGTGGCAATTTTTTTAATCGTTTTTTCCTTGTATTCTCTCTTAAATCCCAAATTTGCGCTCAAGAAAACACGGACAAATGCAGTCGTGGGAGGAAGCACGTCCGGATTGTTGGCTGGTCTTATGGGACTCGGCGGAGCAATCCGGTCAACTTTTCTGATTTCCTTTAACCTCCCAAAAGAAGTCTATGTGGCCACTTCGGCGATGATTGCAGTGGTTATAGATTTAACCAGAATTCCCACATATTTAATGACAGAGGTTGTTCAGGAGAGTTCGTACTATTTCCTGATAGCTTTTTTAATCGCTAGTGCTTATCTGGGCGTAAGAACAGGCAAAGTTTTGTTAAAGCGAATAAAGCAGGAGACTTTCAGGAGTGTAGTATTAATCGCACTTTTGCTTGTGGGCATCTCAATTCTATTGTGATTATTCTTCAGAAAAGAACAGCTTCACGTTGAGTATAAAAGGGATGCTTCTGAAGGAGGATTGAATTTCAGAAATTTAAGATTCAAATTCGAAATAGATTCAATTTCTAGGATTGTTCCTTTTAGAACAATTCCAGGCCGGCAAAGAAGAGAGGACGATATTCTCTTGAGCTGGAA
>DAOVAM010000237.1 GCA_030671065.1 Candidatus Aminicenantota bacterium | reverse complement strand
CCCTTAAAACCGAATGATGATTTCTTTTCGAGAATATATTTCTTTTTGCCCCTTGAAGTGAACCTTTATTTTTTTCATAAGATCCTCTGTGTTCTCCACTTCGGCTTCACTCGCTGACACAACAGGCCTCGCAGTGAAAATGTTCAGCGTGTATTCTTTTGTGCCCAATCCTTCGACAAGGATTCTCATCTCATTATTTTTGAACAGGGTTCGGATAATTTTCAGGTTAGTCGTTGTATCCCCGACCTGTGGAGAATGAGGGGAAAAGTCAAGAAGGATGCCCTTTTCTGTCACGATCTCAACCTCTGTTTTTCCAGCTATCTCCAGATTGACTGCACAACGCACTTTTCCGTAATTCTCTTCAGTTTGGAATTCTACCTCTTCGCCGTTGACTTTTACAGATTTCACCCGAGCTCCATAACCCACATAAGGAGAAAGATGAAGATGATACGTTTCTTCGGCTTGTGAATCGATGTTGACCACAAACTGACTCTCGGAACGCTGCACATTGAAATGGAAAATATCTTCTCCGATCTTGAAATTCCTGATGTCTGCATTTTCCCAGCTCCCTGGCAAACTGGGGCTGAATTCAATGTCCCTGTTTAAAGCATTCCCCTTTAAACCAAAGAGCCCGCGCACAAGGCATGTGATCACCGGTGAGGAAGAAAACACCTGATGGGGAACAGAGGTTTCAAGAGGAGTAAAAAACTCCCCTGAAAACAACTCGGAACAATTCCCTAAGGCATCTATAAAACTGTTATGGGCCAGACTCACTAGATGAGAGTAACCGGAAAGAGATCGTCCATAATTGTATTCTGCAAGACAGGAATATCCGGTAAGAAAGGGCCAGACTGTTCCATAGTTGTAGTTCTGCGGATCATAATGGGAACTCTCAGGAGAAAGGGACCTGACTCCCCAATCCGTACTCATTTCGGATGACGCCAAAATGTCCAGAATATAATCTGCTCGATCTCGAGGAAAATGTCTAAAAAAGAGAGGCATGGAGGGCCAGACTGTTGTTTCCATCAGCGGCTCGTCTTCGACTGTTATGGCGTGTGCATATCTTTTTTCTTTCTCCGCCCAGAATCTCTCGCTAAGAGCTTTTAAAGCCCTGTTAAAGGTATTATCAGCTCTCTTGGACAGAGCTTCGTCTTTCATCAGGAGAGCGATCTCCGAGAAGACTCTGTGGGACTCTGTCGATAAGGCAGCAAGATATATATCTGACTTGGTGTTCTTTAAAAAAGCGCCTAGCTCCAGCGCCGCTAAACCCGCCACCGTATTTTCCATGAGACCGTCTCCATCCGTGTCCGCGTTCAACACATACTGATACGCTTTTTTGACGGAAGGCCAGGATTCTTGAATGAACTTCACATCACCTGACGAAATCAGATAGTCATAGAGAGCGACGATGTAGTAAGGAGATGTTTCTGCATGGTAATACCCATAAGGGTATTTATCAAACCAGGGAATGAAGCCTGCTCCCTGGGAAAGTTCATGCATGATCTTCCCATCCTCACGCTGGTTTTTTCGGATAAGGGCTAACCCCTGCCGTGTCACATCAAAAGACCCGTAGCTGTTTATAGCCCAGGAATTGAAAAATGTATCGCCTCCAAAATACCAGGCAAAACCAGGCCTCTCGCTCCCTCGAGAAAGACCGTATCCAGCCACAAGACCGCATCCAAGCTGGGGATTGCAGACAAAGGCATTATCCACAGCCACTTTGGCCCACTGGAAGGCTTGATTCAAGAGATCATTCGGCGTCCGAACAGAGATGTGTTCGTGGAGCAAACTGTCCATATAGCTGAACTTCTCCAGGTAGAGTTTCTCAAAATCTCTGCCCATTCGGGCATAAATATCATCGGCCAGTTTTCGTCCTGTATGGCTGGCAGAGATAAAGATTGGAAAAAATGTCTCCCTCGACGTCTCTGGCTCTATGTGGATCTTAATTTTCATATCTCCCTCGGGAAGGGCATGTGCCGGACCTGAAGAGAACCGTTCTCCCTCCGGACTTCCCACAAGAGCCACATTTCTCCTCGTTCCTTCGGACAGGACAAAATATTTTTTTTCGTTATCCCAGTAGCTGTACTGGCCTCCAAGACCAGCAGGCCACATGGGTTTCAAATCAGGTGTAAAGCTGGCGATCACAGAAAGGGGCTTGATAGATTCCACTGAAAGAAGGACCACCACTCCACCCTCTTTTAATGGAGTGAAAAAAACCTCTTCAACCTGGAAGGAAGAATGAACATAACGAATGATCGTCTGGTGGGGATAAACATCGATCCTCTTTGCCACATCCTTTCCCTCGATGATCTCATTCTCGTCTTCGATCAGAAAATACAGCTGGAAATTGTGCAGAACCTTGTATGGATAAATCCAGACTTCCGCATTTCCACTCTCTCGGCCCAGAACTGCGCTTTTCTGACCCACCGCATCAAAATAAGTGCGGGGCTGAACAGCACGGCTCAAATGAAGCTTCCCGTTTTTGAGGCTGAATTTCTCGAGAAAGGGCTTTTCTTCCCCAGATGCGGGAAAACACAGAAAACAGACAATCCAAAAAATGATTGCGATCTTTCTCATTATTCTTTCTCCTCTTCCAGAAAATACGCTTGGGCTCCTTCTCCGACCTCCACTTCGTAAAATGATGGTCGAGGGAATCCTTTTCTCTCTGCCTCTTCAAGAAGCTTCTGTTTGAATGCCGTGATTTTTTCTTTATTAACCAGGGCTATCCCAGACCCCCCGAATCCAGCTCCCGTTAAACGAGCTCCATAACAACCAGAAAATTCCTGCGCAGATTCGTACAGGAGGTCAAGCTCAGGACAGGAGACTTCGTAATCGTCCCTCAAACTCTCATGAGAACGGAAAATAAGCTCCCCCAAAAGGCGGAAATCATCATTCTCCAGGGCCCGGACCGCATCCTTCACTCTTCCATTCTCGCTGATCACATGCCTGGCTCTTCTGAAAACCACATCATCCATTTTATTCTTATTCTTCTCAAGTTTATCAAGCGTCGCATCTTTGTAGGTCTTCACACTGTCTCTCTTCAAGATCTCCAGAGCCTGGAAGGACTCGTGCCTCCTTTTGTTGTATTCTGAACTGGCCAGTTCTCGGCGGACTCCAGTCTCATAAACCATAATCCCGAGCCCTGCCTCCTTCATATGCAAAGGGAAGAGTTCATATTCCAAAGTCTCACAGTCCAAAAATAGGGCTTTGCTCTCTTGGCCGAATACAGAAATAAACTGGTCCATGATCCCGCACTGGACACCGACAAACTCATTCTCTGCCCGGCGGGCAATCTTAACCATCTCCAACGGTGGAATGTCAAGTTTGAAAAGAAGGTTTAAGCCATGAACCACGCTCACCTCAAGAGCAGCCGATGAACTCAGTCCGGCTTCGAGCGGAACATCCCCCCAGACAAGGCCGTTCACCCCTTGGAGTTCGAATCCTTCCTCCTTCAGCGTCCACAGAACTCCGCGGATATAATTCACCCATTTGGCATCTTCAGAAAAGGAAATTTTTTGTAAAGAGAATTCATCTTC
>DAOVAM010000259.1 GCA_030671065.1 Candidatus Aminicenantota bacterium | reverse complement strand
TCAAAGGAGAAGATTCAACACCTATGAGTCCAGTCAGGTTTGGATCATTCTTTTCATCAAGAATAAGGCCTCTATCGCTCTGGTACTCTCTCAACGCAACCATAGCCTCCTCCATAATTATTGATGCCTGGATCATGTCCTCCCTGATTGCATCACTCTTTCTGAACGGAATGAATCGCACGAGCAGGAAAAACAAAAGGCTTACGATGAAAAGGAACAGCAGGGTGCGCTTATTTTTTTCAGCACCTTGTTTTGGAAAGCTAATTTTTCTTTTAAATAACAGTTTTCTCATCGTATCAATTCAGAGAATCCGGAATATACTATCAGCTAATGCTATTGCCCTATGAGATTGCCACGCTTCGCTCGCAATGACACTTAAAGTCACTTAATTTCCTTCGTAGTGATACCTTACGCGTCTCCGTCAGAACCATGCCAGAACTTTCACAAGGAAATACGTGAAGATCGAAACAATCAACATTGAGGCCAGCGTAGGGATATGTTTCTGTTTCTCCAGATTGTTAGCAAGAAGCCCGGGAATAAGCCATCCAATGGCCCTGAGTCCCAAGGGATCGGAGAAAAAATGCGGTGAAATGAGGAACCAGATTTGAGCCCAAAGGGCTCCAAGAAGCACCAGCATCACAAACCTTCTCTTGCCAAACAGAATGAGAAATCGTGACAAAATCCTGTACGTATAAAGGCCCAGGAAAGCGATGAGAATCGTGGCCAGGATCCTTAGAGGCTGATCAAGATAAAGGGCGATATACGCGGGAACGATAATGCCACCCGGATAGATATCCATGATCTCCACATACAGGAATGCGACGACCAGTCCGATGAGAAGCGTTTCATAAATCATAGGACCTCCCTGTATTTCCCCAGAACTCGACAAGTTCTCTTCCGGCACCACCCATGTTTCCCATGCCCACACAAACTGCCTCTCCTTTTGTTTCCTTTGAAACCTCCTCCATTATTCTCTGCGGAGCCCGGGATTTTAAAATGAACGCGTCCATCCCTGCTGATCGTTTTAGCCTTTTTTTGAAGGCATGTGCATGCTCTCCGATGAGGAAAATTCTCCGGAATTCCGGAAAAGTATTTTTATTGAATGACTCCAACCACTGGACAGTCCTATCCCCCCTGTCTCGCCGGAGGTTGAGAAGCCCAACAACTTCCTTTCCTTTCAAGAAATCCCTTTCAACAAGCCTGGATAAAATCCGTCTTGTAGAATCCGGATCATTCGCCGCAAAGCAGCTGAGAAGATACCAGTGCTGAAGCTGTGTCCCAACATCCTTAGTCCATATTTTGAAGCTGCCAAAATCAGGTTTGACTCTCTTTAAGCTTCGAAGGACGGCATCTTTATCGATATTTAAGAACTCGGCCACAGCAAACACCAGGCGGATATTCTCCTCGAATTCAGAGGGAAGCATCCTGTCTTCCTGCTTCATATATTTCAGATGAAAATTCCTGCGCACCTGAATGACTCTTGCCTTCATTCTGTCTGCCGCTTTCTGGAAGACAGGGAAAAACTCCTCTTGAGGGACAAAAACCGTTCCGTTCTCAGGAAACGCAGACGTAAAACAGCAGGCTATCTCTTGCCGTGTTGAACCCATTTGGGAGAGATGGTCAAGCCGGACATTTGTGATCACCATGATGTGAGGATAAAACATCTGACCCGACTCCACAAAGCTGCACTCGGGACGGATGCTCATCAATTCTGTAACCAGTGCGTTCACATTGAGTTTCGCTCCTAATTTCAGGATCCTTTTTCCTTCCAGGATCGATGGAGAGCCTTTTCGCAGTATTTCTTGTTCTTCTCCATCGGGAAAAGTGATGACAGGTTTTGAACCAGTCGTTCTGGCAAGAACAGTGAAACCCGCTTCTTTCAGTAACGAAGTGATGAGTCTTGCGACACTTGATTTACCTCGTGTTCCTGTTACACTGATTCTCAAAGGGATGGACTTGATTTTCTTTTTGATAAGGAGGCGTTCCCATAGGAAGTAGAGCACAAGAAAAACGAGAAGTCCCCCACTCAAGAGAAGCTCTTTAATGAACTTTCCCCTTATATACTCAAACTGTCTGGGTTTAACCAGAGAAATTTCGAGTTCAGAAAAGAATACAGGAAAAAATCTGCGCAGTTCTTCAACTGCTAGCTCTTCTCAACACTCTCACAAAATTCTGAAGGAGATAAGAAAAATCCATTCGCTCATACTTTGCCTTGAGCATCTCGGAAATCACATTGAGCATCTGGTCTTTTCCGGCATTACCCCATAAGCAATTCTCGTTGACGATCATTAGATACTGAGAACCGATGGCATCCTTGGCCTTCTCCAATTTTTTAAAATAGGCCACAGGGTCTTCATCCGCACCAAGGATAAGCCCAAGCACAAACTCTTTTTCTTTTATGAGATCCAAGGTTTCCTCATCCGGGAGTTCTTTCTCCAGAAGAACCATGGGCTTTTTGGACTCATTTAACAACACTTTAGCCTGTGCAGAATTTAATCCTTTGACCAGGAGAAGAAGGCCGCTTGAATTCACAGCCTTTATGAACGTCTTCCCATCCTCAGTCAATCCTTCTTTCCCGAATATAAAACTTAAATCCTCGGCAACAGCAAAGTGGATTCCCTGTTCGACCAGAATTTTCGCCCAAATCGGATTATCACGGAAGGAATTGATCCCTTTGAGACCCACCATGACCGTGGTTCTGCCCTGTCGCGAGTTCATCCCAACCGACTGATTCGGTGCATACAGGGAAAGACCTTTGGCCTCTTTCATTTTTTCTGGTACATCAAACAGCGTATTTATGATGTCTACTCTGAGCTCATTTCCGGTCAATCCCTCTTTTTCTTCAATCACTGAAACCTGCAAATCCACATGGGAATCTTTTGCATTTCCGTGTTTTTCTATGACATGTGAGAGCGGCTCGAACTTGAAATTGGTGAGGTCCTGGTATTTCAGATAATACACAGCCTGTCTCATCGGCTTGATGAAATCCCCTGGCTCAGAAGCCAGTATCTGGACAGAGGCATAGACCA
>DAOVAM010000226.1 GCA_030671065.1 Candidatus Aminicenantota bacterium | reverse complement strand
TTCATCAGCTGCAGTCACTGTGACGCGTATAGACCAGCTTCTTCCCTTGGGGTAAACATAGATGTTGTTTCCGTCAATACTGTAGACTCCTCTTCCCCGGACTCGTCGTCCACCCCTGTTGAAAATTTCAACTTTATCAATTACTGCCTCGACATCCGAAGTGCAATTATCAGAAGCACTGACTGTCAACATGTTCGCCATGACCCACTTTTTAACATCGACACAGGTCGAGTCTGATAAATGAATCGTCGGAGGCGTGACGTCCTCGACGGTGACGGTCTGAGTTTGTGTCGTAGTGTTCCCGTTTCCATCATCATAGGTCCAGGTCACAGTGTATGTGCCTTTTTTACTGTAGCTGAGTGGATCAGTCGTTGTTCCAGTAATGGAACCCGCACAATTGTCTGTGGCCTTGGGGTGAGTTGTAATCTCTGCCGAGCATTCACCCGTCACTGTTGGTAATGTTTCTGCGTCAGGTACAGGAGGAGTTGTGTCTTCAACCGTAACAGTCTGCGTTTGTGTAGCCGTGTACCCGTTACCATCATCATAGGTCCAGGTCACAGTGTACGTGCCTCTTGTATCGTAGCTGAGCGGGTCAGTCGTTGTTCCCGTAATGGGGCCGGCACAATTGTCTGTGGCCGTGGGAAAGGCTGTGATCGTCACCGAACACTCTCCCGAAACAGGTCCTAAAGGATCCACATCTGGTACAGGAGGAGTTGTGTCACGGACGATCACTGATCGAGTCTTTTGGACCGCTGCCTGGCCGGATGTGTCTATGGCGTCATAAGTGACGACATAGGTACCACACGTCATGGTATCCACTGTATCTCCACTGATATCAACAGGTACATCATTAAGGCAGCCGTCCTCAGCGGTTGCGCCGTCTTCTGTATAGGTATCGGTTCCACATTCCAAATACAGCTCAGGCAACCCAATGAGTGTGATCACAGGCGGTGTGCTTGACTTGATGGAGAAAACGGCATCACTCTCACCAAACGAGTAATCGTCCAGACCAGTAATCCGTATGAGACATGTGTCTGACAGATTGCAGGGAACGTCCCAAGTGTAAGAGCCATCATTAGCCGTATCATCAACGATTTCATCCCAAGTCGTTCCGTTATCAGCAGAAAAATCAATCCTTACAGACGCATTGTCGACGCCCGTATCCCATGCAATGTCGTGAGTTTTATTCGCCAGCAAATTCTCTCCTCCGTTAGGAGATTTAACTCCCAGTGGAGGAACAATCTTGATCTTCTGGATCCGGTCCATGAAAGAATCGGCCACGAAGATGTTCCCCTTTAAATCAACAGCCATGTCACTCGGGAAAAACAGCTGCCCGTCCAGAAAGCCAATTTTTCCTGTTTTTCCAGATCCTGGAGGATGCCATTTGGTCTCAGTCCCATCATATCCCCACCATCCGAGGAAAAGTCCTGTAGAGTCGTACTTCTTGATCCTGTTGTTGGATGTGTCGGCCACATACAGGTTGTCCTCTGAATCCACACCGATTCCCCATGGTGTATTGAAATGGTCATCCAAAGCGCCGTAACTTCCCAATGTCGCAATGTAATTGCCATTCGCACCAAACTTCTGGATCCGGTCGTTGAAGGAATCAGCCACATAGACAAATCCACCTGAATCTACAGCCACGTCACCAGCCATATAAAACCGGCCAGGGGTAGTGCCAACACCTCCCCACATCAAGATTAACGTGCCGGACGAATTAAGCTTCTGGATCCGATGATTGTACGTATCCGCCACATAGATATTACCAATCGAATCCACAGCAACTCCTCGAGGCCGACTAAATTGGCCAGAACTTCCCCATGTGGCAAGATGATTGCCATTTTTGTCAAACTTCTGGATCCGATTGTTATCCGTATCCGCCACATAAACGTTGTCATTAGAGTCAACAGTTATGCCCCATGGATTTTTAAACTGACCAATCCCAGAACCAGAACCTCCCCATGTGAGAAGATGATTACCGATTGAGTCAAACTTCTGGATTCTGTGGTTGGCCGTGTCCGCCACGTACACGTCGCCATTTGAATCAACAGCGACGCTCCGTGGCGTGTCAAACTCGCCATTCCCAGTACCAAAACTTCCCCATTTCAGCTCAAACACATATGTACTGCCGCTTGCCAGCGCAGTCGATACAAATAGAGTAAGGGTTAAAACAAGGAGGATGAAAATTCCACATAAGGTTACTCTTTTCATATTTATCTCCTTCTATAAAGAAATGTTTCTCTCAAGGTTTTTCTTCATTATTGATCTTTTCATCATGGCTTTGTTTTCAAGGCAAAGATATACCCTTTTAACATTCATTACAGGAATTGTGTTGATGTAAAGGTAAGCTTGCTTTTTTTCAGGATCATGGAATGCTTCTTTTCCAAACCTTAAGAATCAGAGAATTAGTGTAATTGAATATCCGCTTTAATGTCAATCAGATGAGAGATGAAATCAGGGGTGTTTTTTTCCCCATGAGGATAATCTCGATTGAGGGGCACATCTCACCCCTAAAGGCTAATCGCTGAAAAAACGGAGACAGCCAGTGTTTTAAAAATCAGCCTCCGGGCAACCTTTAAGAGGGGACATGAATCCTCCCATTGTTCTCTCAGTCAAAGGAACCATGGACCGGCATCGGTTGACCTGGACCTCTTTCCCGGAGATGAATCTTCCGATTTTCTTGGCTTTGGAGGAGATTTCCTTTGAAACTTCAGGGTTGACTTTCTCGAGCAGGAATATCTTAACTATCGGTTCGTGTCTTTCCTCGATGTCCCAGATTCCAAAAATTCGCCCATCCACCAGGATTGTTGAAGTTACATTCCCAGAGCGATCAAAAACTCTCGTGTAATACTCCTGGATTAAATATCTCTTCCGTTCTTTATACCCCATGAGATACGGATCAAGAAGGGGCATTAAATGGACTAGAGGCTTTTCCGGAATACATGCCGATTCCAGCGACTCCATATCCGAGGCAAGTAAAACATATTCTCCCTCAATACCTGAGATTTTCAGCTTAAATATATCGTCCATGAGATCATTCAAAATATTCTTGACTTCTGTCTTGGTGAACCCTGTCCACCACGACGCATCGGTCACAGTGACAGGACCGAAGGATGCCAGATACTTCTTCACCATTGACTTCTTCGCATCCTCTTCACTGATTTCACCCAAATCTATGTCAGGAAAATATTCAGCAAAGGAATAATAGGTATGAAGACTGCTCTTCCATCCCCTTGCCGGATTTCCACGAATCAATAATCCCTGGTCACACATCAAGTTGACGACGGCGGACACATTTAAATCTGCCTTGATTTCCTTCTTAATGTTTTTGACGGTCATCCCCCTGTTTTCGAGAATTTTTAAGATCAACTCTGCCGATTCCTTAAAATCTTTCCTTGTCATTTCCAAATACTCAAGATAAGGCCCCAGTCTTTGTTCCAACATTCCTTTTATTGCGGAAAACACCTCGGATACTCTCTTTTTCGGGAGAACATACATCGTTTTCCTGGCGTAACGGATCTTTGCCAGGCTCCGCTGGCTATAGAGTTCTTCGTCCAAATCCTCTTTGCTAAAATCTCCAGTCCGTATGAACAAGGAAAGATAAGGAGTCATGGGATGAGTGGCGTGCAGGCCGCAGACATCTTCCACGACCTGGTTTATATCATTTATTCTGGAATCTTCGGTGAGATGGTGTTTTTTCAATACAAAACAGTTGACTCGATTGAGGTCAAACGTTTTTATTTCTCCCATTTT
>DAOVAM010000079.1 GCA_030671065.1 Candidatus Aminicenantota bacterium | reverse complement strand
AAAGAAACGTGTCCTTTAAAAGAGACCTTAGAAAATGGAAAAACTGTTTTTAACTATGAGATCATGCTCACAAAAAAATCGGGGGATAAAGTTCCCGTGAACATAACGATTTCTCCACTGCGATCCAGCAATAATGAAATTATCGGCGCTGTTGAAAGCTTCAGGGATTTGACCAAGCATAAGGGATTATGGGGAAAACTGCACGAGGAAAGAAACAGAGTCCAGCAGTACCTCAATATCGCGGGAGTAATAATCGTTGCTATAAATGAAGAGGGAATAATCACCTTGATCAACAAAAAGGGGTGCGAAGTTTTAGGCTACGAAGAAACAGAACTCATCGGGAACAGCTGGTATGATTTATGTGTACCAGAAACTGACAGGGAAGAAAGAAAGAGCGACTTTAAAAAACTGATGGCAGGTGAGAACGAGATGGTTGAAGACTATGAGAACTCAATTTTGACCAAATCCGGTGAGGAAAAGATTATTGCCTGGCACAACACAACCATCACAGATGAAGAAGGCCATATCATCGGCACTCTGAGTTCAGGAGAGGATATCACCCGGCGCAAGCAAACAGAGGCAGAATTGATCAGATCAGAAAAGCTTGCCTCTTTAGGTCAGCTAGCTGCCAGCGTTGCTCACGAGGTGAATAATCCATTAGCCGGTGTTCTGGTCTACATAAAACTTCTTCTTAAGATGTATAAAGAAAAAAAACTCCAGACTGAAAAGACAGAAAATCAGCTTTTAAAGATGGAAAAAGAGCTGGAGAGAACGTCCCGGATAATCAGAAGTCTTCTCGATTTCTCACGCCAATCTGAGCCAAACATAAGACCCATCGATCTCAATCAAGTCATAGCAGCCGCATTGTTATTGGTCGGACATCAAATCAGCCTTGAAAATATAAAGCTTGAGAAGAAATTAGATATGTCCCTTCCTCATGTCCTTGCAGATTTTGACAAAATCCAGCAGGTATTGATAAATATTATCCTGAATGCGAATCAGGCAATGCCTGAAGGCGGTACCTTAACAATTGTCACATCTGTGGCTAAAGGCATTGAGATCGATGAATCCACCAGAGATACTGTTCGGATTGATATCAAGGATACAGGTGTGGGTATCTCCGAAGAAAATCTAAGTAAACTGTTCACGCCATTTTTCACAACAAAAGAAAAAGGCAAGGGAGTCGGACTCGGGCTACCAGTCGTTCATGGGATCATTGAGCGGCATAAAGGAAAGATAGAAGTAGATAGTGAGCTCAATGCAGGCACAACATTTACAATATATCTAGAGGTTATGGATGAGAAAAAAGACTAAAATTCTCGTGGTGGACGATGAAAGTATAGTCAGAGAATCTCTCCATGACTGGCTGGACAGCGTGGGTTATAAAGTGCTGATCGCCGAATCTGGAGAGGAAGCCCTCCGGATAATCAAGCAGAAAAAGATCAAAATCATGCTCACTGACCTGTTCATGCCAGAGATGGACGGTATAGAGCTCATGAAAAAGGCACGGGAAATAGATCCTTCAATCTCATCGGTCATCATAACGGCTCACGGCACGATCCAAACAGCGATCACTGCGATAAGAGAAGGCGCATACGATTACATCGAAAAACCATTCTGCCCGGAAAAGGTGGAGCTTCTGATAAAGAACCTGGTGGATCATCAGAATCTGATCGAGGAAAATATCTCACTCCGCCAGAAGATTGAGGATAGATTCCACTTCGAGGGCATCATCGCTAAAAGCCCTAAGATGCTAAACATATTTGAACTGATCAAAACTGTGGCCCCGACGACTGCCACTGTATTGATCATCGGAGAAACCGGCACAGGCAAGGAGATCATTGCCAGGGCAATTCACCATCAAAGTAAACGGAAAAACAAACCTTTCATTGCCACAAGTTGCGCTGCTCTTCCGGAAAGTCTGCTGGAGAGTGAACTTTTTGGTCATGAAAAAGGCTCTTTTACGGGTGCAATGGAAAGAAAGAAGGGCAAGTTCGAGGCGGGAGATAAAGGCACTCTATTCCTGGATGAGATTGGCGAAATTAATGCCAACACACAGATCCACCTCCTCAGGGCGCTCGAAGAAAAAAAGATCACCAGAGTTGGGGGTAACGAAGAAACCGATGTGGATGTCCGTTTCATTTCTGCCACAAACAGGAATTTGAGAAGCATGGTGAAGCAGGGGACCTTCAGAGAGGATCTGTATTACCGGTTGAATGTCGTCACTGTCGAGCTTCCTCTGCTCAAGGATAGAAAGGAGGATATCCTTCCCTTGGCCGACCATTTCTTAAAAAAATACACCAAGGAAAATAACAAGAAGATCAAAAATTTATCTCCTGAGGTCATTGAATTCATGCTGAATTACCCATGGCCCGGCAACGTGAGAGAGCTGGAGAACATGATCGAGCGCGGTGTCATTCTAGCAAAAAAAGATGCGATCACTCTGGCTGAACTGCCACAGGACATTATTCACCCGACTCCTGTAGAGGGAAAAACTGTCGAGGTGGTGACGAAGAATCACATTATGAGTGTGCTCGAGGAGACAAAAGGCAACATTTCAAAGACAGCGAAGATACTGGGTATTCGGCGGACGACTCTGTATAACAAGCTAAAAAAATACAACTATACTGTCAATAAATTGGACACATAATGTCCAATTAATAGACACTCCTTCTTTTTTTAAAACTCTTTCACCAATCCCGGACTTTTTTATAACCTCTTTATTTTCTTAGAGTTATTTCCATCCAAAGAATAGTTTCAGTATTTGGTCTATTTTGGCACACTCCTTGCAATAGACATCATCTCATGAAATTACTTGATCCAAAAGGACGGCTCCTGCTTTCCAAGCTATCCTCGCGGATACAGAAAAAAACAAAAATTGGAGGTTAGCCATGAAAAAAGAATCAATGCTGGTCGTCGAGGATGAGGATATTATGCGGGAGGCATTAGTCGATTACTTTTCAGACGGGGGTCATGAGGTTGATGCTGCCAATGATGGTGATAATGCATTGGAAAAAGTCAACTTAGAAGATTACAACGTCATAATAATCGATCTTAAATTACCCGGACGGGATGGGCTTTCTGTACTCAAAGATGTCAGAGCGAAAAATCCGGATGCAAAAGTGATTATTATCACAGCTTATCCCTCGATCGAGACTGAAGAGGAAGCCAAGCGGATAGGTGCGACAGACTACTTACCGAAACCGTTTGAGATAGACTATCTTGAAAACCTGATCGAGAGATCTTACAAGCTTGAAGTGGTTCCCGTTCCGGTTGTCGAAGAACCTGTCGTCGAAGAGGAAATCATCACCCCCTGTATCTGGACACAAGCAGGCATAGTCAACAAACGAACCTGTACTCTTGGGTATCAATGCCAGAATTCATGTAAGTTTCATGCCGCAATGATAAAAAAGGACAAATTCAAGAATGATCCAAGGATCAAACCCTACATCGACAAACTGTGTTCTCTTTTGGGAAAAAAACAGTGCAGATACACTATGAGTGGAGAGATATCTCTTCGATCTTGCGATAGACTCTACCTCTGTGAGCAATGCGAATTCGACCAGACTGTCCAGGATGAAATTGACCGCCAGCAAGCGATCAAGACCTCGGGCATGAAAAAAGTGCAGGCCCAAAAATACAGCAAGGTCGCAATGGTGCAACATACTGGCCGAAGTGACAACTGAGCCCGTTCTCTTCTAACCAGCTAATCCGATCTTGCCCGACAACTTTGTGTCATTGCGAGGAGCACAGTGACGCGGCAATCCCGTAAAAAGAATTGTCATTGCGAGGAGCATGGCGACGTGGCAATCCCGTAAAATAAAAACACATCTTTCTTATGAGATTGCCACACTTCGCTCGCAATGACACTAACTTCTTATGAGATTGCTTCACTCCGTTCGCAATGACACAGTATGAGCTAGATCAAGGAAAAACTGGGGACAGTCCCCAATTAGCTGTCCCCGACAGCTTATGTTAAAAAAGGGGCTAGGCCCCTTTTTTATTCAATTTTCTCATGGCAAACTATCCCATAAAACATTAAAATAAAAATCTATCAGAAAAATGGAGAAAAAAGAAATACTCGTCCTTGAAGAGCTGCTGGGTTCGAATAAAAAAATTGCCGCAGAGATCCGAAAAAAGCTAGAGGAAAAAGGGATTCTGACAATCAACCTCCTCAGCTCTCCGGGGAGTGGAAAAACGACACTTCTCGAAAGGATAGCAGAGAAGCTCAAACCCGATTACAGGATGGCTGTCATCGAAGGAGACATCGAAACAGAACGGGATGCAGAGCGGATCAGGGCGAAGGGAATTCCGGCCTGGCAGATCATAACAGGTGGAGCCTGCCATCTCGAAGCCAAGATGGTGGGGAAGATCTTTCCTGAGATCCCCGCAGACCTTGATTTTCTGTTTATCGAAAATGTCGGCAATCTCGTTTGTCCCGCAAGTTATGACCTGGGAGAACGCATAAGATGCACGCTTCTTTCCATCCCAGAAGGCGATGACAAGCCCAAAAAATATCCCAAGGCCTTCACAACATCTGACTGTTTGATCATCACCAAGACTGACCTTCTCCCCGCGCTTCCTTTCAACCTGGAACATGCCCAAAAAGAGGCTCTGGAATTGAACCCAAAGCTCAGCATTTTCACCACATCTGCCCTAAAGGATGCGGGAATAGACGAATTGATCGAATATTTTATCGCCACACTCCTCAAACTGCGCCAGAAGAATGCATGAACTCTCCATAGTCGCCAGCCTTTTTGAGATCCTGGAAGAAAAGGCCAAAGAGAAAAAGGCTGAAAAAATTACTTCCGTTAAGCTCAAGGTGGGCGCGCTTTCAGGTGTGGTCCCGGAATTCCTGGAAACAGCCTTTAATATCTACAAGAAAGATACTATCGCTGATGAGGCGGAATTAAAAATCGAAGAAGTCCCGCTTAAGGTCAAGTGTGAAAAATGCGGTGCAGAGATCATCAAGAATGATTATGTCTTTATCTGTGAAAAGTGCGATTCAAGAGAATTGAAAACACTCGCCGGAACAGAGCTTCTCCTGGAAAAAATAGAACTGGAAGTCTAAACGCAGCCGCAAATAATTGGTCTAAGAAATTGGGGACAGTCCCCAATTTTTGTCCCCTATTTTTCTGTGTAAAAGAGGCAGGCTACTTTTTTCTTAAAATAATGTCATTGCGAGCGAAGCGTGGCAATCTCGTAAAAAGAATTGTCATTGCGATCGATGCGCGGCAATCCCTTAAGATAAAAATGCATCTTTCTTATGAGATTGCCACGCTTCGCTCGCAATGACACTTGTGTCTTCAATCTTGTTAATAAAATTGCGAGAAAAGGAAAAAAAGGGGCAGGAAACTTTTTTTAAAAAAAGCAGCCTGTCCCCTTTTTTTATATTCCCTTTTTTACCTTTTATTACTTTTCAAAATAAGCCTGGAATTGAGCTAGGAAGACATTATCAGTTGTGCCCCCCAAATCATCCTTATGATTCTCATAATTGATCTGAAGCTTTGTTCTCCCTGAAAAATGCCAGTTCAGCCCGAGTGTGATCACTTTAATCCGGTCATTATCCAGATCCAAATCACGGTCATAGGAATCATAATTGATCAGGGCCTGAAGCTTTTCCGGAATAAAGAAATACGCTCCCCGAACATACCAGCCTGCTCTTCTGGCCAGGTCATCTTTAGCAAAAATGTATTCCCCTTTTATAAAGGCCGGCCCTTTTGAAAAAAACACGTCCACTCCTGTTCTGTCCCTGTTGACATGGGAGTCAGAGGCAAAAGGCCTTTGATCGCCTATGTACTGTGAAACTCCGATGACAAGAAAATTGAAAGGACTAAGAATCAATCTTCCGACTATGTCTTTTTGGTCATTCCTGTCAACTCGATTAATCCCTGAGCCGTTGAAAACTCCTAATGTGTATTCCAGCATCGAGAATTTCCCGCTGACAGTCACTCCGATGTCTCGTCCGGCCGACAGGATATCCTGACCGGGACAGAGCACCATCACAGTCCGAGTGCGATTCACCAGATCAAGAGCAGAACTGGATGTGAGGTTATCCAGACTGAAAGGCACTTTAAACTGGCCAAAAGACAGCTTCGCATAGGGAATCGAAGATATTTCAACAACCGCATCCAGCAAAATCGGACTTCTCCTTGCTCCCACCTGAAGCTTGAAATTGAAATTCTTGAGGAGTTCTCCTTTAACCGTGAACCTGGCTCGCCTTATCAGGAATCCATCAATGCCTGAATCCCAACGCGTGTACCTCACCTGAGCATAGGTGTTCCATTTCAAAGAGGGGCTCGCTGGAGTCACAGACTCTTCTTGTTCAGCCAGCGCCAGCGTTGGAAGAGCAATGTAAAACAGGCCAAAGACTACCAACAAGAACACACTTTTTCTCATTTTCCCGCATTTTTCTTTTTCCATGATAAGTTCTCTTAATTGCTTATATAACCTATAGAAATTCCTTCATCCCGAGTTCTTCCGAGATCAAATTAAATTCAATATTCCTGTCTGCTAAAATTAGCCTATTATTATAGCCATTGTGGAGACTAAGCTCAATATATTTGACATTCGGCACCTCCAGTGTAAAATACTCATATATTTCTTAGGAGGAAAAGCAATGATAAAATTCAGAAAACAGTCTTTTCTTTGCAGTCTCATAATCCTCTTTTTCTTCTGTTCGATCGGAACAGCTTTGCCCCAGGAAAAGAATGTGAAGAAACTGACTTATGACCAGGTCTACAACAGAGCCGAACCCCGTCTCTTCGGGTCTCTTCCGCCCATCCGCTCTGCTTTGGATGATGAGCACTATCTTATCTCAGAGAGAGACGAGAAAACAAAAATGACAAATCTCTACAAAGTGAACGTCAAGAGCGGCAAAAAGACTCTATTTTTCGACTATGGAAAAATCCAGAAAAACCTGCCCAAGAACATCCGAGCGATGACGCACAGGGCAGTCACGCCTGATTACAGCCGTCTTCTGTATTCATTCCAGAATGACCTTTATCATTACTCTGTTCGAACCGGCAAATTCAAGCGCCTCACCTCAACTCCGGATCCGGAGAATAATCCCCGTTTCTCCCCGAACGGGAAATACATCGCCTATACACGAAACCACAATCTTTATGCCCTTGATATTGATATGGGGCTGGAATACCAGCTCTCCACAGATGGGTCTGACACCATATACAACGGCTGGGCCTCCTGGGTGTACTACGAAGAAATACTCGGCAGAGGCTCTCGTTACAGGGCTTTCTGGTGGTCGCCAGACAGCACCATGCTTGCCTTTCTCCGGTTCGACGACAGCCCTGTCCCCATTTTCCCGATCTTTCGAGCCCGAGGCGCCCACGGCGAACTGGAGAGAGAAAGATACCCTAAAGCAGGAGATCCCAATCCCAAAGTCAAGCTGGGGATAGTCAAAGTCAAGGATAGAAAAGTGGTCTGGGCTGATATTGACGAAAACGCTGACCACTACGTGGCCTGGCCATTCTGGTTCGTTGACAGCTCGAAACTCACCTTCCAGTGGATGAACCGCGACCAGAACAACATCAAGATCTACGCGGTCGACCTCAAAACTGGAAAGAAGCAGGAAATATATGATGAAAAACAATCCTCATGGGTGGAATTTTTCGAAAGCCTGTATTTTTTCAAGAATAAAAGCGGATTCCTGCTGCGGAGCAATGTCGACGGATGGAGTCATCTCTATTATTACGATCTACAGGGGAATTTAAAGAAGAGACTGACGGAAGGCGAATGGTCTGTCTCGAGCATATCTCTTGTGGATGAAAAAAACAGAATAGTTTTCTTTTCTGGGAATAAAGGGGAAACGACTGAAAGACATTTTTTTAGCGTGAATCTCGATGGCACCGGACTCAAGCGTTTGACCAAAGAGCCCGGCTCCCATCGCGCACGCATTTCCCCTGGAGGACGCTATTTCATCGATTCCTTCTCCAGTATCACCACACCTTCGAAGATGAACCTGTACCGGGCTGATGGAACCTTCATCAGAAGCTTAGGGGACAGCCGAACCTCTCTCATGGATGAATATGCTCTCGGAAAAAAAGAGCTTCTTTCCATCCCCACAGAGGATGGATTGAACCTCCCGGCATACTGGATCCTTCCATCTGACTTTGACAGGACAAAAAAATATCCCGTGCTT
>DAOVAM010000230.1 GCA_030671065.1 Candidatus Aminicenantota bacterium | reverse complement strand
ACCTTTTATAAGAAACCTCCAATACGTGAAGGATATGAGGTGGTCTTCCAGGATTAAACGGAAACACGTTCGTGATCATCGGGCCTTCTAAGAAAAATGCAATGGATGAGTCCTTTGAATACATAGAGATAGTCCCTTTTTTATCGAATGTTTGATTCTTTTTTTGTGAGTTGGTATTTTTTTTGCAATATGATTTGAGGGAAAAACGGGTATGAAATGTCCTAAATGCCATTCTGAGAATCCTCCTGATTCCAATTTTTGCAGCAAATGTGCCACCCAGCTTATTCCTCTAAATAAAGAAAAATCTACCCAGGATGGAGACACACGCGAAATACGCGTCGAACTGCCTGTTGGAGACATTTTCGCGAAGAGATACCAGGTGCTTGAGGAATTAGGCAGAGGGGGAATGGGCAAAGTCTACAAAGTCTTTGATAAAGAAATAAGAGAGAAAGTGGCTCTCAAGCTCTTGAATCCAGAGATTGCTGCGGATGAGAGGTTAATTGAGCGTTTCCGGAACGAATTGAAATTGGCCCGGCAGATCTCCCACAGGTACGTCTGCCGGATGTTCGACCTCAATAAGGAAGGAGAAGCCTATTACATCAGCATGGAGTACATTTCAGGTGAAGACCTGAAAAGCATGATCAAGATGATGGGGCCGATGAGCTCCGGTAAAACCATCATCATAGCCAAGCAGGTGTGCAAAGGGTTGGCCGAGGCTCATCGGAGGGGAATCGCTCACCTTGACCTTAAGCCCCAAAATATCATGATCGATAAGGAGGGGAACGTACGGATCATGGATTTCGGAATAGCCCGCTCCCTCAAGGGGGAAGTCAAACCGGAAGTTGGAGTATTGATCGGAACTCCCGAGTACATGTCTCCTGAACAAATCCAGGGAAAAGATGTCGACCATAGTTCGGACATCTATTCTTTGGGAATCATTCTTTATGAAATGCTGACTGGAGAGGTGCCTTTTGAGGGAGATACTCCTTTGAGTGTGGCGACAAAGCAAAAAAGCATGGCACCTCCCGATCCAAGAAATATCAACGCAGGGATACCTGAAGAAATCAGCAGAATGATTCTCAGATGCCTCGAAAAAGATAGAGGGAAAAGGTATCAGGATGCTGAAGAAGTCCTTGTGGAAATACGGAAGATTCAGAAAGGTGTCCCTACCACTGACAAGATCTTGCCGGAAAAACCGGATACAGATAGAGTCACTGAAAAAAGATGGGAAAATTCTATTGCTGTGCTTCCGTTCGCAGATTTGAGCCCACAGAAAGATCAAGAATA
This sequence comes from Candidatus Aminicenantota bacterium, assembly GCA_030671065.1. Taxonomy (GTDB): domain Bacteria; phylum Acidobacteriota; class Aminicenantia; order Aminicenantales; family Aminicenantaceae; genus SOIA01. Next base: position 2,374 of record DAOVAM010000230.1, on the reverse strand, counting down.
CTTCTGTGACGGGATGGCAGAAGAGCTGACCAGCACGTTGGCCAAAATCGACCAGTTGAAGGTGGCCTCAAGGACTTCGGCCTTTCAGTTCAAGGGAAAAGCGTATGACATCCGGGATATTGGCGATAAGCTCCAGGTGCAGGCAGTGCTTGAAGGAAGCGTGCGTAAAGCCGGAAACAAGCTGAGGATAACGGTCCAGCTGGTCAATATTGAAGACGGGTTCGAACTCTGGTCAGAGAAATATGACAGGGACCTCAAAGATATCTTCGCCATTCAGGATGAGATCTCCCTGGCCATCGTTGACAGCCTGAGAGTCAAGCTATTGGAACAAGAGAAGAATGCGCTTGTCAAGCGCTACACGGATGACACGGACGCCTATAAACTGTATTTGAAGGGCCGGTATTTCTGGAACAGGCGGTATGAGGGAGGGCTGCAGAGGGGCATCGAGTTCTTTCAACAAGCCATTGACAAAGATCCCACCTATGCTCTGGCTTATACAGGAATCGCAGACAGCTACAGCTTACTCGGCCATTACGGTTTCCTCCCTCCAAGAGAGGCTTGTCCGAAGGCCAAAGAAGCGGCAGAGAAAGCCCTGGAGATCGATGATAAACTTGCTGAAGCGCATACTTCTCTGGGAAGAATTAAGATGCATTATGATTGGGACTGGGATGCGGCTGAGAGAGAGTTGAAAAAAGCCCTTGAATTGAAGCCGAATTACTCCACAGCTCAAGAGTGGTATTCGCTGTATCTGATGATCATGGGTCGCTTTGACGAAGCCATCAAAGTGGCCAAGCAGGCTCTAGAGCTGCACCCGCTTTCTCTGATCATAAACGCTGTTTTGGGGGGGATTTATTATTTTGCAGGAAAAAATGATGAAGCTATAGAACAATTCCAGAAGACAATCGAAATCGACTCGAAATTCTCGTTGACTTATCTCTTCCAGTCCGGAGCCTTAGCGGCTCAAAATAGAGTGGAGGAGGCTATCGAATCTTTAAAAAAGCTTGTTTTCATCACAGCCGGGAGCCCTTTTGCCATGGGGTATCTCGGTGCTGGATTTGCAGTGGCAGGTCAGAAGGATGAGGCGCACAAAATGCTCGACCAGTTGAACGAGCTTTCAAAGAAGAAATATATCTCACCATTTTACATTGCAATGATTTATGTAGGGCTGGGTGATAAGGATAAACTATTCGAGTATCTTGAGAAAGCGTGTGAGGAAAAAGAGTCCTTCCTGGCTTTTATCAACACGTGGCCTCTATTCGACAGTCTGCGTTCTGAGCCAAAGTTTAAAGCGATCTTGAAAAAGATGGGATTCACACCAAGGACACCTCAAAAAAAATAATTTCTGGATTTTTCATAACGTCTGCCGACGTCATTTCCCTTAACTCTCCAGAACCTTTTTTGTTAGCTGAAATCGAAGGAGATGACTCCTACAAAGGGAGAGAATGAGGCATGCAATCTGAATAAATATAAAAAACCAATTAAATTTATAAAAAAAGTAAACTTTTTTGCTGTGAAATGCGTCTATATATATATGAGAATGAAAATGAAGATTGGAGGATAAAATGAAATTAAGAGAAAAATTGGCGATAGTGGTTGTATCTATCCTGTTAAGTTTTGCGGAATTTAGCCTGATTGCCTTCTCTTCTTTCCTAGAGGCGATAAATTAGGTTAAAAGCTCAGGCTGTAACGTGAGTGAAAGTGCTTAATTCAGTCGAAGAATGATGATCCAGGTGAGTCGATCAACGACACGTTCAATAGTGGTCTGGGCGGTTCCCGCTTATTGGAGCACAAGCTCAAAGAAGAGTGAGTCATAAATACGTATGCTTGGAAAGGCGGGGAAGCTGCAAAATGTTTGACTTATCATGGAGATTATAAATAAGTATACATGGATTGAGTTTTTAGAGTTTTACTGTTTCATTACAAAAGGACTTCATACAATTTAATCCTGACATGAAGGACATGTATTTCACCGCACAACACCTTGAGTGGTATAGAGTGCTCTGCTTCTTTCAAGGCCTGAACCTGGAATAATAGCTCACTGAAAAGGGCTACTCTTAGAAAACAAGACGCCTCCTCTTTGTGTATCAGTCAAAGAAAGATTTATCACCCCTAAATTCACCCCCATAAATCGTCGCTCCAGGTGATTGATTTATATCAAAAATGGATTATATTTAAGAGCGCGACATAAGTATGAGAAAAATAGGATTTTGAATTGAGATAATAGCATGGTAGGAATCGGCTCTTTCCTCCCGAGAAGTAATAATTGATCCCTTTAGGCGCTGTCCGAAGAGGGGAAAAAGGGCAGGCTGTTAATTGAGGGGAAAAGAAGCGGGAGGAAAGAGCTTTTTTTAGTTAGAGTCAGATTTCACTCACT
>DAOVAM010000137.1 GCA_030671065.1 Candidatus Aminicenantota bacterium | reverse complement strand
CGTGTTTCCTGCATTTCTTTCCGCATCTCTTCTAAAGAAAGTCCTATCTTTATCGAACCCCATTTATCCGGAGAATCCTTCGCAAAAATCGGAACCTCGATCTCAAGAATTCTCAGAATCTGCCCCGAATTCTGAGTTTTTAAATTCTTTCTCTCCGAAAAAAAACTGTTTTCATCCACATTTTCACCCAACTGGCTGAAGTCATAGATCTCCTCATAATCCTTGATAAAACGTGTTGATCCTAAGGTAGCTCTGAATCTGTCGTAGACAATAACATATATGAGCTTATCATCGATTTCTGCTTCGATACTCTCTTCGATGCCTTCTTCATCCCACAGCATCAGCGGGCTATAAATCATGTTGGCTATGTTTTTCGCCATGACTATCCCTATGCTTTCCTGCTCTTCGAAGATAGCTTTCACTTCTCTTTTCTCGATGACAAAGAGAATCGAGGCGGCAAGTGCACAGAGCAAGACTATCACAGACAGCATGAACTTTGTCTGAAGGGACATATGTAATTTCATTCTACGCATCTATTTGTCCAGCCATATTTTTCTGGCATCCAAATAATAAAATCCCAGTGGAGGAACTTCAACTCCCCTGACCCAAGGTTGCATGGCGACTCTGTTCTGATGCGAAAATAAAGGAAGAGAAGGGACATCCTCAAACAAAATCTGCTCGATCTGCTGAAACAATTTTATCCTCTTTGTCCAGCTGGATTCCACTTCTGCTTCCAATAAAATCCTATCCAATTCAGGATTAGAATAGCCAAATACATTGAACACGGATTTTGAGAAAAAGAATGGGCGGATGATATCTTCAGGGTCTGGAAAGTCCATCACTCTTCCTATAAATATCAGATAAGGATCTTCAAACTCCTTTACATCACCCAAGGACCTATAATAACGCAACCGCAGTCTTATCCCTAAAGGCTCGAGCTGCTTACTGAGCGCTCTGTGAATCTTTATCTTCAGGTCTGTCCTTGGCTCCTCAATAAGAAGCGTGAGTGCGGGGAATTCGTTGTCCTCTGTAAAACCAGCCTCTCGCAGCGTTCGTATCGCCTCTGACCGATCAGGCCTCTCCATGTCATACTTGGGATAGAATCTTGTCAATCGGTACGGGATATAGTTATCCGTCACTACGCGGATGTACCTCAAATCAAATGTATCTCGAGCCAGCTCTATTTTGTCGATGCCGTATTTAATGGCCTTCCTCACTATTTGCCGATCAAAGGGAGGGATATGACAGCTCATTCCTAGAAATATGGGGTGGAGCGAACCATCCTGAAAAACCTGAAAATCCGGTGTGAGCAATCTATCCGATGTGACCGGGAACGAATCTATCTCTCCGTTCAAGAAATGCTCAATAGTGAAATGAGGGCTGAAATCGATTGTCTCCAAGTAGGGGCTTCCTCCAAAATACTGTCCATTCCGCTTCAGCGTCACTCCGACAACATCTCCCTGCGGATCTAGCATCAAGTGGTCATAGGCAAATGGCCCGGTGCCCGAGGGTTTCAAAAAAAAGCTCCTTTCCCGTCCCTCGACCCGTTCACGAGGCAGTATTTTGCAGAAATACATACTCAATAGATAGAGAGCCGAGACATACGGTTTGGTCCACTGAATCTCAAAGGTGTATTCATCTACGACCTTGAATCCGGCAACGTCTCCCGTTTTTCCATCCCTGAACTCCACAGCTCCGATGACTCGGGGAAGAAAAAATTGGTAGTAAGGGGAGTCTGTTTGTCTATCAAGAAGCCTTTCGAATGAAAACTTCACATCTTCGGCTGTGAGTTCATCTCCGTTGTGGAATTGAACTCCTCTTCTGAGAATAAACGTGTACCTCGTATCGTCCGCGGAGATCTTCCAGTATTCTGCCAAAGCAGGCACAGGATTCAAATCTTTATCAAGTTTGACCAATCCATCAAAGATCTGCTCTGAGAGAAAGATGTATGATTCCGGATGAGCAGGATCCAGCTGCATGTTGAATGTGCTGGCAAAGGATTTTAATCGAAAAGTCCCTCCGAAGCGAGATCTTTGAGCGTCTTTTATCCCAAAGTTCGGCAAGGGAAAGACAATCACCAAAATGAGAGTTAGGATTAATGCTGAGATCAGAAAGGGCTTTTTGATCATCTTCGCTTTCTTTTAATCATAAATTATCCGTGAATTTATAGCAAGATACAGGAAATTTTCATGCCCTTTTCCAGGGGAATGAGAGTGAAAAAATGTGAAAATGCACAGAAGATTGAACTCGATTTAATGTTTTTTGTAAATTTTCTTTACAAGTTCAAATGTGGGAATTTTGTTATATGAGATTGCCACGCTGCACTCGCAATGACAGTATTAAAATGTTATCGAATTATTAATGTTATCGAATTATTATATTCGGGGACGTTCCCCAAGGTGCCACCTTAGGCCAGAAAATTCATCTGCGTAACTTCATTTTATGCACAAAAACCAGAGAACTAAAATTAATGAGCTAAGGTGGCACCTTGGGGAACGTCCCCTATTTTGCTACTCAAATGACTGCATTACTTCTCTGCGACTTCAACGACCTTGCGAAAAACCCGCATGAGGTTTCCTCCCCAGATCTTTCGGATTTCTTCTTCGGAATACCCTCGTCGGACGAGCTCCACTGTGAGATTGGGAAGCTCACTGACATCCGAACAGCCTTCGATGTCTCCTCCTCCATCAAAATCCGTTCCGAATCCCACATGATCCACTCCGACCAGCTTAACCACATAATCTACATGATCGATAAGATCTTCAACTGTAGCCCTTTCCCTAGGATAGTTCTCATAAACCTCCATGTATTCCTCCCGCATCTTCTCCAGAACAGCTTCATCCTTGATCTCTCTTCTCGGTCCATACTTTTCCCTGAGGGCATCGAGGGCTTTTTCTCTCTCAGGATTTGGCTTTGTCTCTTTAACAAAGCTCGAAACAAAACAGATCTGGATGACACCTCCGTTCGAAGCCAGGGCTTTTATCATTTCATCAGAAAGATTCCTGGGATGGTCGCACAGAGTCCGCACGCTCGAATGAGAAGCGATGATCGGGGCTTTAGTCGCTTTCAGCACATCGGAAAAACTCTTGTCTGAAACATGAGAAATATCGACCATGATCCCGAGCCTGTTGCACTCGGCAACGACCTTTTTTCCGAAGTCACTCAAACCATTATCTTCAGGATTGTTCCTGTCTGTAGAAGAGTCACAGATATCATTGTCCCCGCCATGACAGAGGGTGATGTAGCGCACTCCTTTTTCATAAAATTCCTTAACCAATGACAGGTCTTTCCCGATCGGGTATCCATTCTCCATCCCGATAAATGCCGCTCTCTTCCCTTCTTTCTCTAAACGATAGGCATCGTCCGGAGATGTCGCCATCTCGACAAGATGAGGATAATCCCCACACATCTTGCGGATCGCGTCCAACATTTGCATGGCTCTCTCTTTCGCTCTGGAGTAGCCCTCAGACGTTCTCTCTCCTTGACCGACAAAAGCAGCGAAAAACTCTGCATCCAGACCGCCTTCAACCATTCGAGGCAGGTCGATCTTGCCACTTCCTCTATGACTGGGATCATGGCGTTCCCCGATATCCCAATCTTCTCTCAGCAGCCGCAAAGGCGTGTCGCTATGAGTATCCACTGTTAAGACTCTGTTGTGAATCGCCAGAGCTTCGGCTCGCAAAGCTTCTGTGTCTTGCTTTGTAGAACAAGAAGTTCCCCAAATAACTGAAATACATAAAACAGAGACAATCGCAGTTAATCTTTTTTCTTTCATGGTCTATCCTTTCATATCTTTATATTTCCAAAATGGAACACGATCCAAACCAAGATTCGTCTCTCCTCAATCTTCATCCACCGGCTCAGAATTTGCCGTCCATCCGGAATTCAGCGCTGTCCAGCCAGAATCCTGAATTGGTGAGAGAGTCGTGCTGGGCCTGGAGCAGATCGTAATGGAATTTTTCTTCCTCGCTGATTTTCCGGAAGATTTCCGAAGCCGCGGAATCATCCACCTCTCCGGCTGCTTTCTGGAAAAATTGAATGGCGCTCTCCTCGAGCTCCATGCCGATACTCAAAGCCTGAGTCTCGCTCTTCCCTTCTGCGCCTTTCATCCTCTCTTTTAGCTTTTCAATCAACGGAGATTCTCCTCTCAGCTCTTCATCTCTCACGTACTTTTTCCAATCTCCTTCTTTGAGAACTTCTGTGAATAACTTACTGAAAACCTCGATATGCTTCACCTCTTCTGCAGCGAGCTTTTGAAACATTTTTTTACCATGCTCATTGTGAGTCATCTCGGCTGCATGATTGAAAAAGTTTCTCCCGTTTATCTCCAATCGGATCGCCTCTTTGATAGCGTTTTCAACCTGCTTGCTGATCTCATCCATGATTCATCTCCTAAAACGGATTATTGCGCTTATCTCTCACCAGTGTTTTTTCCTTGAGTGAAAAGAATTGAGGTCATCTAAATAGACTCGATTCTCTCGAATTATACTCATAAATTATTTTTTTGCCAGTTTCCAAGCCTCGATGAACTTCACAGCATACGAAACCATTCCTTTGACCTGCTTCTCTCCTCGCTCTTTAGTGGCCTTCTTCGGGTCGCTGAAGGACCAGATTCCATTACTGTACATTTCATGACTCGCTCCACCTTTCTTCGTTTCAACAGGAACTCCCCTGAGCGCATTGAAAACCATCTGCAACTCAGGATGCAGGCGAGAAAGTGCCCAGAGCTCTTGCAGCTTCTCATTATAAGTGACTTTCGACATTTCAATCCTTTCCATTTTTACAAGTTCTGGCTTAAGATAGAGCATCAGAGATGTTTCACCGATTCCCGCATGTTCATCGCCCACTTCATCCTCACCTTGATAGCTCCCTCTCTGAATCTGGCTGCCTACTCCAATGGCTACGGCTATGGCTTCGGTGGTGTGATTGATCCTGTGCATAACTTTTTGCTGGACGATGTTGTTTCCTCCGTGATAGTTAAAGAACATGAACCGGCGGAAGCCGTATCTCATCAGCATCTCGGCTGTTTCAAAAAGAACCTGCTCCATGGTTTCAGGCTTCAGACTCAACGTTCCGGGAAACCCGGAATGGTACACGCTGTAGCCTGCCAACAGGACGGGGGCAACGACCACACCTGTTTTGGCAGATATCAGTTTGGACATTCCCATAGCTTCATAATAGTCCGTTCCCAATGGCAGATGAGGGCCGTGCTGTTCAGTGCTCCCGATAGGAATGATGACCATATCGCACTTTTCCAGATAGTCTCTGACATCCGTCCAGGTCATCTCCTGCAATACAAGAGGCTTCCCCTCTTCTTGCGCCAAGGCAAGCATTGAGAACGACAGTGAAACCAGTAAAATACCTAAAAGTCTCAGGAGGCTAAAAGTTTTTTTTCTAGACACGGGTTTCCTCCAATATTGTATATGAAACCTAAAAATGAATTCTTATTCTACTCACTCAGATGGTTTTTCGCAATGATTAACTCATTGAGTCCCTTTTGTCTTCAAACTTTTATTTGAATCAGGGATGAGAGGCAGAGAGAGAAGAAAGGAAGGAGGATCACTTTCTTTTTGGGAGCTTCGCTTTTTTTATGTTCTCTAGAGAAGACAAGACGCATTTTAGAATTTCTAATCTTTTTTCAGGATGTAAAAATCTCTGACCTGTCCTTCCTTCTCGATCTTCCGGAAATCAATGATTTTGTATTGTCTATCAAAAAGCATCTGAAACGCTTGCCTTGTTTTCATTCTCCAGTCAAGCGGAATGCTCCTGATCCTGTTCTCTTCGACATCTGTTTCTTTGAGCATCGTGTAAAAATCAACCGGGATTTCGATAAGAAGAAATTCATCGTCAAGTTCAACGTCTATCTCCTTGACCATTTCCAGCTTGATGGGTCCTTTCCGGCCCTGTATTTCTTTCCATTCTGCATGTACTACGAAAGAGCCTGATTCAATCAAAGAATCCAAGTCGTACTCTGGTCTTTTTATCTCTTTTTTAAGATCCCAAGTCACGAAAAACCTGTCGCAGGGGATATCTAACCTGTTCAACAGTCCTCCAAAATCTCCATAA
>DAOVAM010000061.1 GCA_030671065.1 Candidatus Aminicenantota bacterium | reverse complement strand
TATTTTTTTTGAGAAGGGAAGGATTTTTAATGAGAGAAGAAGCGGTTCAAGATATATTTTTAGATGTTTTGCTGAGATATTCTTCTGTGATCTCTTCCTTATAATGGTGAATTAATTTTTTTAGTAGCTTTTCATAAACTTCCGGAAACTCTTCAGAGACATCCTGCTTGCATTCCGGATCATTCTTCAAATCATATAAAGATACATCCACCCTGCCTTCATTCCTTCTTATGAGAGGAATCAAGATTAATTTCCACTGACTTGTCTGTATCGCGCTTTTTTTTCATTTTATCAATTCTTTGTGAGATTCTTCTTTGACAGTAATTATTCCTCTTTCATCCCACTCATAAAAGTGTATTCCCTCATCGATCATTTCCTGTAGAGAAGTCCCGATTCCTCCAGGAACGTCAATAGAAAATCCCGTTTCTAAAAACATGTGATTGTCAATATCCTCGTCATCTTCATTCCCGTTCAATAAGGATTCCAAACTGGATCCCTCATAATGGTAATCATCTCGATTTAAACCTAATAGATCCAGGATTGTGGGAAAAATGTCAATTGTTCCGACTAATTGATCGACTTGGAAATGAGAATTTTTCCCCGGAAGTTTGAATGAGGTCAGAATACGATTCTGGTCTGATACTCTTAAATCCGTTCCGTGACCTTCAAAGGTTTCTCCATGGTCAGAGAGTATGATTATGATCGAGTTGTCATACAATCCTCTTTTTTTTATAGTCCTGATTAATCTTCCCAGTTGATCGTCGACCATCCTTATGGCGCCGTCATACTGATCAAAGAGGGGATTGGACTTTTTTTCATACAGGTAAGGATAAGGAGCCGGTGACATATAAGGCCAGTGAGGTGCACAAAAATGAACGGCCAGAAAAAATTTCTGTTTCGTTTTGACAGAATTCATGAAAGATATCACGTCGTCCGTAAAGTATCTGCTCTTGTAAAGATGATAAACAGCTCTGTTAATATCCATGAAAGTGAATATTTTGTATCCAAGAGGATTATTGAAGAAAACATTCGTCAAGCTGAAATCATGGAAATTGCCAAAAACGAAATCTTTGACTCCCTTTATGGGATGCCTCAAATACTGAAATCCGTCTTCTTTGAGGATGTTGCTGAATCGCGTCTCGTCAGTAAAGTAAGCAGTGAAATAGTCTTTGTCCTTCAGAATGTTCGGCAGGGTTATAGATTTTTGGTTGAGAAACTTTCTTTTGATGAGGTTGTATCTGGCTCCGTTGGAAACTGGATATTGACCAGTCAATATCGAAAACCAGGAGGGGAATGTTCTGGCCAGTGGTGTGTAGGAATTGCTGAACACAACACATTCTTTTAACAGCCTATCTAAATTGGGCGTGGTGTTGAATTCGTAACCAAAATGTCCCGTATGTTTTGGGTTTAAGGAATCCAGACCGATTATGATGATATTGGGCCCTGTGTTGTTTTTTCTAGGAAAATAATTATAGAGATTCTTGAGATGATAATAGGGATTTAAAAATGACAATGCAATGAGCCCTATAAAACTCCATGTGAGAATTTTGACTTTTTTCTGTGCATGTTTATAGGAGAAATAAAAAAATCCAATAAAATAGATGAAAATAAAAAAGAGGGCTAATATTTTTAAGATCTGATAATTGTTGTGGCCGACAAATAAAGAGCCGAATCGTGTAATATTCGAGTAGGGGTAAATGACCGAATTGAAAAAATACAGGGAGAGGATAAAGAAAAAATTGATAGAAATAAATAAATACACTTTTGTTGATGAGGGAAGGGTTGGTTTCCTTCGGGAAAGCTCTTGATAGACAAGGAGGACATAGGTGGTGTTGATTAAAGAAAATATTAAATATATACAAATAAGTATCAGGATATAAAGAATAACATCAAATTTAAGAAGACTTATGATGTCGGTTACCTCTGAGAAAAAAGAAGAGCCGACTTTTCCTGTGGAGTAGTTACTTATGAAGATCAGGATATTGAAAGTAAACTCCGAGATAAGAAGTAAGATATACAGCGAAATCGTGTAAATGAGTATTTTTTTATTCGAGAATTCTTGCTTCATTCATTTCCTGAATAGGGATGATTTTTTTCTATTTGGAGATCATCGCACACTGGGTGCCCATGATTATCCTTTAAAACGGGCATTCTTGCAGAGCCAGTCAATTAAATCAATCGCCTCTAGTGGTGAATCTTGGGATGATTTTTTTCATATTTAATCATCGGAAGGGGTGAAATTCAGATTTGAATACAATTTCTCCGTTTTTCATTTCAGGCCGAATATTTTGTGCAGTTGGACAGAAAGTCTTATGTTTTGCACTCCAGCCCTTAGGGATTGCTCAAGAAGTTTCACTCCCAGCTCCATGCTCCATTTCCTGTTGGATTGGGGCTGGAGCAAGAGCGGTGTTTTCTCAGGAAACATCTCCCTCAGGCGACGGATCGATTCAAGGTCAAGATTTTGTGTGACGACGATCTTAACTTCCATTGCTTTTTCGCGGTACTCTGACCGACAGTCATATTCATTCGGTTTTGGGGAAACAGAGTACCAATCAACAGGTAGAGTGCGGTAGAGAGTGCCGTTGGTCTCAACCTGGATCTTTAATCCTTCTTTTTTCAGCTTCCTGACCAGATCAGCGATATCCTGCACGAGCGGCTCTCCTCCTGTGAGGCAGATCCATTGGGCTGGGTAAGTCTGTTTCTTTTTTTTTATCTCATCCAGAACCTGAGACACAGAATAGGGATGGCCCTGTTTCCAGGCGTATTTGGTATCGCAGAAGGAACATTTCAGGTTGCAGCCGGCAAACCGGATAAACAGGGTGGGTTCACCTTGCCTCAGACCTTCGCCTTGAATGGAGGAAAATATTTCAGTTATTTTCAAAATACGTGGCTGAGGCATCTTCTGATTCCCAGACGGTCACTTTCGTAACGGGGAAGTGTTTTTTCAATGCAAGGAAAAAATGACGCGCCAAATTTTCAGCTGAAGGATTGAAATCATAGATCTCATTGAGATGGGAATGGTCGGGCAGAATTTTGGAGAGTTTTTGTTTTATCAGAGTAAAATCTATCCCGATTCCCGTTTTATCGAGCTCGACGACCTCAACCTCAACCTCAACCTGAAAAGTGTGCCCATGGATTTTTTCGCATTTTCCCTTGTACTCTTTTAAAAAGTGGGCGGCTTGAAACTTGTCTCTGACTACGAGAGTCCAGCTCATATTTGTCCTTCTTTCTCCAGTCTGAGGATAAGAGGATCTTTTTTCCCAACCTCTTCCCACGCTTTTTGACGCAGAACACAGGATGAACATTTCTGACAGGGAGTTTCTGCTCCCGCATAACAGGAAACGGAGTAAGAATAATCAGCTCCTATTGAAAGGCCTTGTTTTATGATGTCAGACTTTTTCCTGTTCACAAATGGTGCGACGATTTGAAGTCTATCCTGATCAGGAGTGAATCTGGTGCCCTGGTTGATGGCTTCTTCCATGGCTTTCACGAATTGCTCTCGCGTGTCGGGATAGTTCGGCGAGTCCATGACATGAAATCCGCAGACGATTTCCTTGATCCCTTCCACATCCGCCCAGGCTGCAGCCAGAGCAAGAAAAATGCCGTTCCTAAACGGAACGTAAGTCAAGGGAAAACCCTCCTCGATCTTATCCACACTCTCATACTGAGGTAAAGGAAGATGAGCATCGGTGAGGGCTGAGCCGCCGATCTGTTTGAGGTCGACCCTTAGGATTTTTTGAGGAACATTTAACTTTTTGGCGATGTGCTCAGCCATGATAACTTCAATCCTGTGGCGTTGTCCATAATCAAATGTTATAGCATGGACTTTTTCATACTGGGTGAGAGCCCAGTAGAGCGCTGTGGTTGAGTCTATTCCTCCTGAGAAAATAACGATGCTTTCTTTCATCTTCGATGAGTCTCAGCCAGATGATAAAAGATAAGACCTTTTTTTTCAAGGCGCTTTCACTTGACATCCCTTTTTTGCGATGCTATATGTTTCGAGATTTGTGGATCGCTGAAAAAAGTGTGAATCTTCAAAATTCGACAGAGCTGGCACTCATAAATTCCTTTAATGAAGGAAAGAGACTAAAATGGAAAAAGATAAGTCAGTGATGGAAAAGGAGAACAAGAAATACATGAACACAGAACCTGAAGATCAGGCCTCTGAGCTTCTTTACTCGACCAGGCAAGGCGAAGACATCACGGTCAGAGATGACTTGCATGATTTCTCGATTCTTCTGGATGCGGTTAAAGTCGCCAGGCGAAAAGGCTCCAGGTTCCGCTTGATTGATACTGGCAAGCTCGACAGCTCCCAGCTTGAATGGCTTGCGAAAGCCGGGGCCGATGTTTACACATCTTCTGAAGCGAGATCAGATTTCATTGAACTAGAACTTGTGAATAAAGCCTGTAAAACAGGAGGAGCGACCTGCGCTTATTTTCATCATGGCCCTTTTGACATAGAGGAGGAATCCGGCTCTTTCTCGTATTCAGGCCTTCAAGACCTGGGAAGAAGCGGAATTTATCTTCATCTGACCAACAGACAAGAAGAAAGAGATGGTATTCGCCTTGATGAATTGGCTTTTGCATGCCGGCGGGGAGGGAGCTGGCTTGTGTATTATCATCATGGCCTGCTGGAGCTTTCCCTTGATGAGTTGGCAAGATACGGGGCTTGGATACATGCGACCGAGCAGATCTTCAGGGATGCTGAGGATCAAGCGTTGGTTTTGGATAAAGTGAAATTCGCCCTATCAGCAGGGCTGAGATTTGTCCTCCATGTCGAGAAGGGATTGGATGTCTCCTTGCTTCATGATGTCATGAGCTCTGGAGCTTTTATCCTGTTTACGTCATCTCTTTTTGAAAGTCAATCTCCTTTGAGAATGCTGGCAAAGAAGGCCAGACAGAGGAAGCTGGACTTCCGCGCGTATTATCTCTATCCGAATATAATGCCCTGATCCCTATTTTCTTTTTTCTTTCAAAAGGAAAGGGCATTGGATATAATAACTCTTTCTAATTCTGAGACATAAGCGAGAATAACCGCGCAGGAAAAAACCAATTTTTTTTCATTGAGTGGATATGGTTCATAACAACACAAGGCAGTTCAAATGAATAAACAGAAAAAAACAACGGATGCCTTCGGTGCACTCCAGCATATCAAAGAAGCTGAGGAGAAGGCCCGCAAGATCGTTCAGGATGCTCGGGAAAAGAGGACTGTGAAGGTCATTCAAGATGCTGATGATGAAGCGAAAAAGATCAAGGAACGTCATTTAGCCGAGGCCAGAAAAACCGCTGAAAAAAGGAGAGATTCCATAATACAGGAAGCGTCACGGGAAGCCGAGAAGATCAGAAAAAAGGCGGAGCAGGAAGTGGCGTTTCTTCAACAAAAAGCCGAAAAAACCATGTCCAGTGCAGTGATTCAAGTTTCGCAAAAAATCGAGAATTTTTTAAAAAAGGGAGAGCTCTAAACCGTGTCTATTGCTGAAGTTCAAAAGGTTCAGATCATCGCTCATTCAGGAGTGAAGATGGAGGTTCTGTCCTCTCTTCAAGAAGAGGGGCTGGTTCAGATTGAAGGAACAGATTTTGAAGAGTTGGATCTTAAATCTTCCTCAGCTGAAGTGATTCAACACGAGCACAATCTGTATCGTTTATCCTGTGCCTTAGATTCTCTTTCTCAGTGGGAGGAGAAGGGATTTGCCAAAAGACTTTTATCTCAGAAACCACAACTGAACCGCGAGAAAAGAGATGAAGTTTTGGAATTCGATTACCTGACTGTTTTGGATAAGGTTGAAAAACTGGAAGCTGAAAAGAATGAGCTGCTTTCAGAAATAAGATTTTTTGAGAAAGAAAAGGAGTTCCTGTCACCACTCTCAGATTTTAAGCTGCCCCTCCGGCATATAAAACCGACGGATTCGGTAGAGACCTTCATCGGAGTTTTGTCTTTGGCGCAGTATGAAGATTTCCAAAAATTGGCTGATGATAAAGCTGTCTGGCATGAGATTATAAACAAGGACAAAAGGAAACTCTATCTTCTGCTTTTGTATCTAAGAAAAGATAAAGAAAATATTGAGCCTGTTCTTAAAGAGTTGAATTTTTCTCCGCTCTATTTAACCGAGCCCGTTATGAGCAGAGCTGAGGCCGAGGACACAGTCAAGGATGTCATGAGAAAGATTGATGCAGAAATTGAGGAAAAAAAGGAAAAGTGTACAGGCTTAGAGAAAGAGAGTCAGAAACTTGCGGTTCACCGTGAAAAGCTCATGCGCGTTCATGATGTGCTCCTGAATGAGAAGGGAATGATTTCCGCATCGGGGCTGATGGGAGAGACTGAGCGGATTTTTTATACAGAAGGCTGGATTCGCTCTTCGGATATTAAAAAACTCAATTCCAAACTCGCGGCGCATTCCGAACAGATAGAGCTTTATTTTCGGGCTCCTTTTCCCGATGAGGATCCCCCCGTTGTCCTGGAAAATCCGAAGTTCAGTCGTCCTTTTGAGTTGATCACAAAACTCTACGGATTGCCTCGGAGAGGCTCCTTAGACCCCACGCTTTCTCTGGCTCCGTTTTTTTTCCTGTTTGTTGGTTTATGTGTGAGTGAGGCGGGGTATGGGCTGTTGATCGCTGTTGTGAGCTTCCTGTATATTAAGCTTGCAAAGCCCAAAGGGGGATTACTCCAATTTTTAAAACTTCTCACACTCCTCGGAATATCAACGGTGATCTTTGGAACTCTTCTTGGAGGCTGGTTTGGTTTTCCTGTCCGGAAGCTGATGATTTTGGATCCTCTTCAGGATCCCCTTTCTTTTCTGTATATTGCTCTAGCCCTGGGATTTATTCAGGTTTGGTTTGGAACGCTCCTGAACATGATCAGCGGCCTCAAAAACAAACTCTACGTACAGTCCATATTTGTCCAGGGTGGATGGTTAGTGTTGCTTCCCTCTCTTGTTTTGTTTCTGGGAAAGCAAGGCTCCATTTGGGGAATAATCACGCTCGTTGGTGCGGCCGGGATCATTTTGTTCTCATCCCCCAGCCGCAATCCCTTTGTTCGTTTTTTCGGCGGGCTGTACAGCCTTTATAATATCTCACGGTATTTGGCCGATGTTCTTTCCTATTCACGGCTCCTGGCTTTGGGGCTGGCGACGACTGTTATTGCCATGGTTGTGAACAACCTCAGTCAGACAGCCTTGGGTATTCCCTGGGTGGGATGGTTGTTTGCCACTTTGATATTCGTTGGCGGTCATTTATTCAACTTAGGGATAAGCCTTTTGGGTGGCTTTGTCCATTCTATGCGTCTTCAGTTTGTCGAGTTTTTCAGTAAATTCTTCAAATCTGGAGGAAGCCCATTCAAACCTTTTGAGCTTGAAAGCAAGTATGTTGAATTTATCTAAATAGATAGCTTAATGAGAATATAAGGAGGTGGCAGAAATGGAGTTAGGTTTCACTCTTGCTGTTTTTGGAGGAGCCTTTGCCGTTGTGCTTGGAGGGATAGGCTCAGCCATTGGTGTCGGACTTGCTGGCCAGGCTTCCAGTGGGGTCATGAGCGAAGATCCGGAAAAATTTGGAAGTCTTCTCCTGTTGGTGGCTCTTCCTGGCACTCAGGGAATATATGGCTTTTTAAGCGCATTTCTGGTTATGCTCAAGCTGGGCCTTGTCGGAGGGGCATTGAAGTCAGCGACCGTTTTCCAGGGTTGGCAGATTCTTATATCTTGCCTCCCTGTGGCTTTAGCGGGACTGGTTTCAGGAATCCATCAGGGAAAAGTCTGCGCCTCTGGCGTTTACATGGTGGCGAAACAGCCCAAGGACCTTATGAAGCCTGTCATCATGGCTGCTCTGGTTGAGACCTATGCGGTCTTGGGTTTGCTCATCACGATCCTCCTGCTGAACGGTATAAGCCTTTAGCCCATCGAAAAAACATGAGCTTAGAGAAGATTCTGGAAAAAATTATCGACGATGCCAGTGCAGAAGCCGATAAGATCATTCTTGAAAGCCAGAGAAAAGCAGAAGAAATAAAGAAAGAGGTGGAAAAAGAAGCTTCAGAATTGGCCGAAGCGCTCGTCGCAGAAGCGGAACGACAGGGCCAACTCGAGGCCAGCCGCCTTGTCACTCAAGCTCGTTTGGAGACGAAGATTGACATTCTTTCCCGGAAAAAGGAGCTTGCCCTGGAGGTCCTGGAGAAAGCCTTCAAGAAAGAAGATTTCGAGAAAAGAGGGATGAAGAGGAAAATAATCACAAAAGAGGGAGAAAAAGAAGAGCCATTTGATGCGTCCAGAATCAAAGAGGAACTCCGGTCCAAACTGGAAAGCGAGATCATTGAGGTCTTGGGAATATGAAAAAACCTTCCAGGTTAAGCTATGCCTATGCAGTCGGCCGGGTTCGAGTCCTGGAGAAGTATTTGATCGAGCAGGCAGTCTTCAGGGAAGCTGCAGAGGAAAAAAATCTGTCTTCCGCTCTAAAGGTTATTTTTGACGCAGGGAATTTTTCAGATGAGTGGATTCAAATCAAGGATTCAGATGAACTGGATGGATACATCGAAAAGGAAGAAGAAGGAATAAGCCATCTCATGAATGAAATTCTTCTCGATAAGGATCTTCTGAGGATTTTCCTCGAAGACGATAATCCTGTGAAGGTGTTGCATGATGCAGAACGGATCGGATATTCATTTGTTCAGGATTATATCCGGCACAGGATTGATTTGAGCAATCTTAAAATCTTATTCCGGATGAAATATTCAGGCCTCTCCAGGGACAAATTCGAGAGCCTGATTTTGCCTTGGGGTTTCCTGGACAAAAAGTTGATAGCGCAGTGTTTTGACCTTTCTTTTGCTGAAGTCGGAGAGAAACTTCGAGCCACTCCGTATAAAGAACTCTTGGCAAAAGCGGCGGATACACTGGAAGAGCGTGATACGTTCATAGAGTTGGAACGCGGGATGGAAGACTTTTTAATGACATTCTTGAGAAGAGCCAAAAACATCGTGTTTGGGCCTGAGCCGGTCTTTGCCTACGGTTTGGCCAAAAAAAGAGAGATGAAGCTAGTGAGGCTTCTCGGAGTCGGGAAAGCCAACCAGATTCCAGATGAACTTTTAAAGGAAAGGATGAGCCAAACATATGTTTGATAAAGTCGCTGTTGTGGGTGATGCGGATATCGTTTTCCCGTTGCGTGTCATGGGAATGAAGGTTTTTTCTCCCAAAAGTCTGGAAGAAGCGAGAGAAATTATGGAAGCTCTTGAGCTGGAAAATATCGCGCTCTGTTTTTTGCAGGAAAATCTGTTTGAACCTTTAAAAAAGGAACGGGAAGCTTTGATGGAGAAGTTATGTCCAGTCGTGGTTGGTTTTTCTGACCACAAGAAGGTCACGGATCATCTTGAGAGAGCGATGAGAGACCTTGCCATCAAGGCCACGGGTTCGGATTCTTTGGTCAAAAAAAGAGGAAAAGATGAAACAAGGTAAGATAATTCGTGTCGCAGGCCCGCTTGTTGTTGC
>DAOVAM010000084.1 GCA_030671065.1 Candidatus Aminicenantota bacterium | reverse complement strand
CCGGTTCTGTATGAAGCTCTCGCCAAGCTGGGAAAAGAAAGATGGCTTGAGAAGAAGTAACGCCAGTGCATTTGACTGGATGTCCAGATAAAGGAAAGGCTTTGAAAATAAAAAATCAAAGAAAGGAATCCTAAACTGACTGCACTATTACTCTTCTTATTTATCAGTTTCTGCCTCTTGCTTGAGCTTGCAGCCAAAAAGAAATCCCGCTGAGACGCATAGTTGATTCAGGCTGAGAGGCTCAACATGTAACCTCAGCGAGAACATTCCATTTTAAAAAAAAGTGCCATTTTCGCTCTTTCATCTCTAATACAATTCGGTGATAATTAGAGCAAGAAGGAGAGTGTGGATGGATACCATTCGAAAAGAAATTGAAGAAATTATCAATAGAGAAATTTATAACAGAATATACCCTGATGTTACAGATGCTCTAAAAGAATTTTGATTCCAATCAGAATAAGGATCAATCCCCCTATTAATTCCGCACATCTGCCAACCAAGCGGCCAAAAAGCGGCCCGATTCTTGTCCCGAGAAGAGTCATCCCAAAAGCAATGACTCCGATAACAGCAGCCGGATAGAGAATAGCCACCTGAAGGGCAGCAAGACTCATCCCCACGGCTAGGGCATCAATGCTCGTCGCCACAGACAGCATCAGAATAGAGAATCCTTTTGTCGGGTCTGTTTGATCACTTTGAGTTTCTGTCCTTGTTCGAAAGAACTCAAAGATCATTTTTACTCCAATAATGAGAAGCAAGCCAAAGGCCACCCAATGGTCAAAGGGCTCTACATAGTCCAGGAGAATGCTTCGCGTGGCCTGCCAGCCGAGGAGAGGCATCATGAACTGAAAAAACCCGAAATGAAAAGCCATCCTGAAAGTCTGTTTTTTTGTGAGCCTTTCAGGACGCAGACTGATCCCCACAGAAACGGCAAAGGCATCCATCGCCAGGGCAAAAGCCACAGCCAATACGAGGAAAAAATTCATTTCTCTCTATTTCTTTTCAGGAATGTGTTTCACCATACAAGACCGTTCAATGTCTCTCTCCATCCTCACAGCCGTTAAGTTCAAAAAAGACCATTTCCGACCTTTTTATTCCTTTGCTCCCAGATACTCAAGAGCCAGACTGGTCATCAGGAGTGTTGCCTGGGGTAAAGCTTTTTCATCCAGGTCAAAGGCTGGGTGGTGATGGGAAAATTCCATCCCGTCTCCCATCCCGAAGAACAAAAAGGCCCCGGGAACTTTCTGGAGAAAATAGGCAAAATCCTCTCCTCCCATAACCGGGTCGATCGTTTGAATCCTGTCTTCTCCCAGCGTTTTTCGAGTCACTTCGAGTACAAAATCAACCATGGCTTCCTGGTTAACAAGAGGAGGATAGCCCTTTTCATACGTAAACTCGGCTGTGGCGCCAAAGGCTTTACATGTCTCTTCGACTATCTCCTCCAAGCGTTTTTCCGCTAAACACTGAAGAGAAGCGTCGAAGGTCCTGATAGTGCCAGTCAAAGATACCTCACTCGGAATGATATTATAAATGGTTCCGCCCTTGACTGTTCCAAAAGAAATCACAACAGGTTTAAGAGGATCCACATTGCGGCTGACAATGCTCTGGATATTCACCACGAGATGGGAGGCCACAAGGATCGGATCCACGGTCGTATGAGGCATGGATCCGTGCCCGCCTTTTCCTTTGACAGTGATCGAAAACGCATCGGGCTGGGCCATCATCGCTCCCTTCACGATCCCGACAGAACCTGTGGGAAGAGGCTGCCAGAGATGGAGCCCGAATACGGCATCCACTCCCTCCAGAGCGCCTTCATCGATCATCTTTTTGGCTCCTCCTGGAATCCTCTCTTCAGAAGGCTGAAACAGAAAGACAACTTTCCCTTTAAATTGATCTTTTTTCTGAGACAGAAGCTCCGCCACTCCCATCAGGATAGCCATATGGCCATCATGGCCGCACGCGTGGGCCGCCTCCGGATTCTCCGAGATGTATTCCCTGTCTCCTTCTTCCTTGAGGGGGAGGGCGTCGATATCCGCCCGCAGGGCCACGGTCTTTCCTCCGGGAATGCCTTCAAGAACCCCCCTCAATCCTGTTTTTGCGCATGTGGAGACAGGAATATCAAGGCTCTCCAAGAATTGGCGTATAACAGAGGATGTCCGTTTCTCCTCATAGGCAATCTCTGGATGACGATGAAAATCGCGGCGCCATTCGATTATTTTTCCGGCTAATTTCTCAACATCTTTTTTCAATTCATCGATCATCTGAATCCTCCAGTCGACGGTTTAGTCTTGAGGCTGACCAGCACAGTAGTCAACAAGTTCACTACAAGACCGACAAACCCCGCATTCATCCCCAAGAAAGGATCTCTGTTCCCCAGAATAAGGATGAGGACCACGCCCACTCCTGCGATCAAACCACAGAAAACTCCTGCCTTGGTCACCCGCTTCCAGAACAATCCCAAGACAACTCCGGGGAAAAACTGGCTGACTCCATTGTAACCGAATATCAGAAGAGGAACCAATTCGTTGGGGAAAAAGATGGCAAAGATGAGTGCAAAGATCATGATCACCAGGACCATGAACCGCGAGAGAATCATGACTTTTTCTTCACTCATCTGGGGTTTGAACCCGGCCTTGAAGACATTCTTTGCTAATTGAGTGGAGGCGAAAAGAACAAGGATCGCAGAAGGAACCATGGCAGTCACCGCTCCGGCGGCTCCGACGAATCCCATGAACCAAGAGGGATATGTCTTGTTGACCAGAGCCATAAAGGCCATGTCACCGTCCTTCAACCCGGGAATGACCAGGAGAGCGGTAAATCCAACCATAAAAATAAGGAGAATCGGGATCTGGTAAAAAGGCATGATGATAGCATTTCTTTTGATAACCTTGGCACTCTTTGCTGAAAAGGCGGATCCAAAGACATGGGGCCACATGTAAAAACCCAAACCCATGACGAGTAATGTTGACATGATCCAGAGCACATCCATCTCCGGGGCAGAGCCGGGAAAAACAAGGAAATCCGGTTTCTTCTCGATCAAAGTCCGAAACATCTTCCCGAAACCACCAAAATAAATATAGGGGACTCCGATGCCCACGATAAAGACTGCGAGGATCATCATGATATCCTTGATAATGGCCACCCAGGCAGCGCCTCTGATCCCGCTGGTGTAAACAAAGGCACAGGTCAGAACAAAAGAAATCCCTATAGCGATTCGAGGATTAACCGCTCCATTGCTGGCCACTTCAACGATCAATCCCAGGCCTTTAAGCTGGAGCTGAAGATAGGGAACTATGCAAACAACACCGATCAAAGCAACAAGAATGCCAAGATAGCGGCTGTCATAACGTTTTATGAAAAAATCAGGCTGGGTGTGGAGGTTGTAGCGTTTCCCCACTTTCCATAATGCAGGGAGAACAAAAAAGGAAAAAGTATAGGCGAGGGCACCGTATATCAAAATATAAAACGTCGGGGCTCCCTTAGAGTAGGCCCAGCCGCTTGCTCCCAGAAAGGTAAACGTTGTGTAAATCTCTCCTGCCATGAGAAGCCAGATCAAAATGATTCCAAACCGGCGCCCTCCGACAGTCCAGTTTTCCAGGTTCATCTTGACTCGTCTTCCCGCGTAAATGCCCAGGATAGAGGACAGGATAATGGTTGCAAAAATAATGATCAGCGCAAGATTCATTTTTCATCCCCCTCTTCAGGAGGATTGAACTTTTTCTCGAGAATGTAGGCCACAAAAAGAATGAGAGGAGTCAATATGACCCAGGAGATAATCCAAAATAAAAGAAAAGGAAGACCCAGTATCATAGGCTCGATCCGGTTAACCAGAGGAAGAGCAAAGACAAGAGTGATAAACGGAATGCATCCAAGGATCAAAGCCAGCTTTGTCCCTTTTCGCATGAGAACCTCCTTTTGAGAGCGCGCCCATTATACCAAAAGAAAAAAAAAGGAAACAGGCTCCTTATTTTAGGGACTGTCCCTTTTGTTGCAGAAAAAGAAGACTGTTTCCTTTTTTTGGCTTTTATCCTCTGGCCATTAGGCTTATAATATTACACCCGGTATCAGACACAAACTGCGATTAAAATAATTGAATGCGAGAAGAATAATTTCCTTATGGATAATTCGATCATCCTCAGAGGAGTCAGGGTTCACAACCTGAAAAATATCAACCTCGATATTCCTCTGAATAAGCTCATCATCGTAACAGGCGTAAGCGGTTCAGGAAAATCTTCCCTAGCTTTTGACACTCTCTACGCCGAAGGACAGCGCCGCTACATCGAGTCCCTCTCTTCCTATGCCCGGCAATTCCTGGAGAGAATGGAAAAACCGGACGCTGATCTCATCGAAGGAATCACTCCTGCGATTGCCATCCAGCAGAAAGCTGTCACAAAAAATCCGCGCTCCACAGTGGCCACAGTCACGGAGATATATGATTTTTTAAGAATCTTTTTCGCCCGGACTGGAATCATTCATTGTCTCGATTGTGGGAAGCCAGTAAAAAAAGATACGGTTGACGCGATCGTCGATAGACTCTACACACTTCCCCCACAAGCAAAAGTGCACATTTCTTTCTCCTGGCCACTGGAAAAAGGCTTGGGCCCCCTCAAGAAAGGCGGTTTTTTCAGGATTATCCAAGACAACAGGGTAGTGAATATCGAGGAAGCCACTTTTGGAAAAGAAGGCAAGATCGATGTTCTGGTCGACAAGATGACTCTAGACAAGGATGAAAGAGAAAGATTGGTGGATTCTCTCGAGATCGGTTTGCGGGAAGGCAACGGAAAAATCAAAGTCCGTTCGGACACAAACCAGGAATTCATTTTCTCTGACAGGCTCGAGTGCAAAAAGTGCGAGATCCTTTATGAAGAACCCTTCCCCAATCTTTTCTCTTTCAACAGCCCCCAAGGAGCCTGTCCTTCCTGCCATGGATTCGGTGATTTAGCTGTTCTGGATGAGGATAAAGTCATTCCCGACAAAAATAAGTCTCTTGAAGAAGGCGCTATCGAACCGTGGACAAAGCCTGTCTCCCGCCGGTTGATGAGGAAGCTGATCCTCGAAGCACAGAACAGAGGAATCCCCACCGATATTCCGTTCAAGGATTTTAAAGATGAATGGAAGACGTTTGTTTTTGAAGGAGAAGGCCGCTTCAAAGGCGTTAACGGATTCTTCAAAAGGCTCCAGAGAAAAAAATACAAAGTCCAGGTCAGAGTTTTTCTGAGCCGGTACCGAAAATACATACCCTGTCCTGATTGTCACCAGATGCGCCTCAACGCTCTCGCCCGGAACATCAGGATTGAAGGGCTTTCGATAGGTCAGGTCGTCCGGATGACGGTTCAGAAGACTTACGATTTCTTCAGAAAGCTCAAGCTCACTCCTTTTCAAAGACAGGTCGTGGAAAAACTCATCGATGAAATCCAGAACCGTCTGAAATTTCTGTTGGAGGTCGGCCTGGATTATATCACCCTGGACCGGATGACTTTCACCCTTAGTGGTGGCGAGGCTCAGAGGATTAACCTGGCTGCTGCCTTGAGCGCATCTCTTGTCGGCACTCTTTTTGTCTTGGATGAGCCGAGCATCGGTCTTCATGCACGAGACAACCGCCGCCTTATCGAAATACTGAAATCTCTAAAGGAGATTGGGAATACAGTTATGGTAGTCGAGCATGACCCGGAAATCATAAAATCCGCGGAATACATGATTGATCTCGGACCCCGAGCAGGTGAGGCCGGGGGAAAGGTCATTTTTGATGGCTCCATAGACGAATTTCTCAAGTATCCTCAATCTCTCACTGCACAGTACTTGAGAAATGAGAAAAGCATAAAAATCCCGGAGAGACGCGGAGTTTCATGTGATTTTATCGAGATAAAAGATGCCCAGAAACACAACCTCAAACACCTGGATATTAAGATCCCCCTGAATGTCTTCACCTGCACTACAGGCGTCTCGGGCTCCGGGAAAAGCACGCTTCTCCATGACGTCCTCTACCAAGGCTGGCAAGGAGAGAGTCAAGATGGATTTAAGGAAATTAAGGGCAAGGAGCAGATAGATAAAATCATCATGGTCGACCAATCTCCCCTAAGCACATCGTCCCGCTCCATTCCTGCCACCTACACAAAATCCATGGATGAAATCAGGGCAGTTTTCAGTCAAACTCGAGAAGCAAAAGCCCTAGGGCTCAAACCAGGATTCTTCTCCTTCAACACGCCTGGAGGAAGATGTGAAGAATGCAAAGGAGCCGGTCATCTTATCGTTGAAATGCAGTTTCTTTCTGATGTCGTGCTTGTCTGTGAAGCCTGCAAGGGGAAAAGGTTCAAAAGCGAGATCCTCGAGATCAAATACCAAAACAAAACTATCGATCAAGTCCTGCAGATGAGCGTTTCTGAAGCTTCTGAGTTTTTTTCCGAAAATCCTAAAATAAGAAAAAAATTGACTCCGCTCTTACAGGTGGGTTTAGGGTATCTGAAATTGGGCCAGCCCACCACAACCCTGTCCGGCGGAGAACTTCAAAGGATCAAGCTTGCCCATCATCTTGTCCATCAAAGGGATAAACGAGTTCTGTATCTGTTCGACGAACCCACTATCGGGCTTCACCCTGATGATGTTTCTGTACTTCTTCAGTCTTTCCAAAACCTTGTGGATGAAGGACATACGGTCGTGGTCATCGAACACAACCTGGATATGATCAAATGTGCCGATCACATAATCGATCTGGGTCCGGAAGGAGGAGAAAAGGGAGGGCAGATAGTCGCTCAAGGAACTCCTGAAGAAATCATCAAATCTAAAAAATCTCACACTGGCTTCTACTTGAAGAAATATCTCGCTCAGTAATCAGATCTTTCACGGCCGGATTCTGTTGAACAAAAAGCTCCATTGAAGATTGAATTCTGCCATATTCAGCTCGGAAAAGATGGAGCTGGGCTCATTCACTGCAAAACAAGTAGGGGAGTTTGGTCTATTTTATTTGAGAAGAGTCCTGATCTGGAAAGCTATTTTTTATCACTTTCTCTGTAATGTTCAAGTCCTTCATCAGTAATTTTAAGCCAAAGTCTGTAACCGGAGGGCTTTTCTAACGCAATGAAGTTCAGTTTTTCGAGTTTCTTGACAGACTGATCAAAGTCTTCTTTCTCTCGATCTGAAAATGCCATTTTGTAGATCTTATACAGCGCTTCTTCCTGGTATGTCTTATCCGGCTCATCGCCGATTGCAGATAGAATAAAAAACTGTTCGCTGGTCAGCTTGGTTTTTTTATCCTTCTTTGGCAATACTTTCTGGATTTTCTTTGGTTTTTTTTCTACTGGAACTTCCGCTTTTCCCTCAAACTCTTGTTCAGGAATCACCAGCGGTTCAAACTCTTCTTTTGGCTCTGTCGGAAGCTCAGGTGCTGGTGCTGGCTCAGGTTCAGGTTCTGGCTCAGGTTCAGGTTCTGGCTCAGGTTCTGGCTCAGGCTCTGGCTCAGGTTCTGGTGCTGGCTCCGGTTCAGGCTCTGGCTCAGGTACTGGTGCTGGCTCTATTATTGGTTCAGCCTGGACCTCTTCTTCCACAGGAGCTTTAGCTTCCTCCTGGACTTTCTGAGCGGATTTTTTTGTTCGAGGTTTCTTTTTAGCCTCAGTCTTAAGCTCTGCTTCAGCTTCTTTTTCCTCCTTAATATCTTTCAATTCCTTAATTTCTTTTTCGACCTCCGCCTTTTGCTCGGCACGGACTTTTTTCATCTTCTTAATTTCTTTTTCTGCAGATGCTTTTATTGCGATTTTTTCCCTGTCCAATTCGTCTTGTTTTTTCTTAATCTCT
>DAOVAM010000053.1 GCA_030671065.1 Candidatus Aminicenantota bacterium | reverse complement strand
AGGACCTTGGGCTCCGAAAGGGATGATGTACTCGGCGTTAAAAACAAGAGATTTCACTCCTCCTAATACTTGACCAGACGGACTCCGAGGTCCAATCGAGTAAACAGTATACCCTCGGATGGATCGTTCTCCTCCAAGATAGAATCTTTCATAAACAGGAAGCACTGAACCTCTGAAAGTCTGGATAAACGAGTATTCCATATGGAATCCAATGACGTGGTTGAGCATCACAGGCTGGAAGTGGGTCCACTCAAAGCGGGGTTTGATCATGGTGATCTCCCCTCCGAGAAAAGCCCCAGCGAATTTACATGACACCAAGTAGAGTGATCCGCGAGTGGGTGTCAAGGGGCTGTTTATTGTGGAACGGTATATTGAAGGTGTTACGCTGCTCATATTGTAGCCTTGATCATCGTACGCTTGATACGGATTATAATAAGAGCCCGGGTCCACATCCTCAGGCAAATCCGGGACATTGATCTTCACAAACTCACGGGAATATTTAATGTTCGTCCTCAGGTACCCTTTAATCCTGGCTCCGAATAAGAAACTCACTCCCTTTGATTTTTGTTCGAATAGACCTGGATAAGAGGTGTAGCGGTTAAAAACATTAAATCCTAAATTTATGGGAAGGTCGAAAAAATAGGGCTCTGTAAACCCGAACTGGTAGTTCTTGATTCTCTTCCCATGCTGAAGCATGAGATTCAATTGCTCTCCGGCTCCCAAAAAGTTAACTGTGGAGTAGCTTAAACCGATAAACGTCCCTTCATAACCGCTGTAGCCTGCATTGAACTGGATGTTGTTCCTTTGAAGTTCTGTCACGTTCAAAGTTATATCCATTAAAGCAGGATTTTCAGGATCGTTCTTTATATCTGGCTCTCCCATAAGTTCAACAAGCCCGAGCTGCTGAAGTCTCAAAACGCTGTTTTTAAACATCGCCAGGCTGAATCGTCCTCCCTCCCTGAGGAGCATTTCACGCCTCAACACCTTGTCCTTCGTGTAGGTATTGCCTTTGAATTCGAGCGTCTTGACATAGGCCACATCTCCTTCCATGATGTTGAAAGTGACTGAAACGCGTTTCCTCTTCGGGTCTAAGTTTTCGACTGGATAAATCTGCGCAAACAGGTATCCTCCGTCTGCATAAGCCTCCTGTATATCCGAGACGCTATCTCCTCTCACTGTTGAGTTATAAATATCGCCTTCTTTCAACTTGATCATGCTACGCAAACTCTTTGTTGCGATGATCTTATTCCCTTCGATCTTAATCTCGCCCACTCTGTATAAGTAGCCTGCATCTACAGGGATAACGATTTTCATCATCTTCTTTTTCCTGAGGAAGATGGATCGTTTCGTTATCTCCTCAATCCGCGGTTCGCCCACAATGGCTTCCATATAACCGTGTTCTTTGAATTTTTCTCTGATGGCCTCTAAATCTTCATCCAGTTTATTCTTTTTATAAACATCCTTACCAGATATCCAGGACATGAATCCATGCTTCTTGTTTTCTTTCATCGCTGATCGGAGAACACTCGCGAACAGCTTGGGTTCTCCTTCGAACTCTATAGCTCCAACCTTAGCCCTGGAACCTTCATTGATATTGAACACAAGCTCATACTCATTTTCCCCCTTTTCATTGATCTTCACATCGACTTCTCCAGACATCAGGCCTTTCTCAAGCAGCAAATCTTGGATAATCTTTTTGATTTTCTGGATTTTGTAAGGATTATAATACGAATAAGCGAGGAGATACTCATTCTCTTCTTTTAATTTATCAAAAATATCATTCTCCTTGATCTTCTTGCCCGTCTTGTAGATGATATTTTTAATGAGGGGATTCTCTTCAACGATGATCCTGATGATCATTCCTCCTGGACCATCCTCTTTTTCCATCTTGATATTGGAAAAGAATCCTGTCGCCCACAAAACCTTAAAATCTTTTCTCAGCAATTCCTCAGAGTAAGGATTCCCTTCCCTCGAAGAAAGGTAATACAGAACCGTATCCCGTGTCACATGATCATTCCCAACGATTTCTATCTTTTCAACCATCTCCTGTCCGAACAGAAGAAGAGGCAAACACAGGAAAAACAGGAGCCGAATGACTTTTTTCATCGCTCTCTCCTTATAACATATTATTCCTTTTATTTCAATAAGATGAAAAGATCCGGAAATGCCAGAATGGCAGACGATTCAATGCCTTTATCGAAAAAAAGTATTCCCTCTCAAGACAGAACAGTCCTCCATTATTCATTTTTCTTTTCATAATTCTTATAACTTTACGGGAGGGATAAAAGTTTCAAGTTGCCGCTTTCCATCAGGTAGACTTTATGGCAGAAGCGGGCAACTTTTTCATTATGCGTGACGATCACAGAAGAGAGTCCCTTCTTCTGATGAAGCTCCTGAATAAGCTCCAGGATGGCCTGCCCGGTTTTCCAGTCCATGTTTCCAGTTGGCTCATCAGCCAGGAGGAGCTTTGGCTCATTCACAAGGGCTCTGGCGATGGCTACTCGCTGCTGCTCTCCACCTGATAACTGAGCCGGCCTGATCTGTGCCTTGTCCTCCAAAAAGACTTCCCGGAGCATCTCTAAAGCTATCTCCTGGGCACGTCTTTTCTCCATACCTCTTATTAAAAGAGGAAAAGTGATGTTCTCTAAAGTCGTAAACTCTGGCAAAAGATGATAAAACTGAAAAACAAACCCGATCTTCCGGTTCCTGATACCCGCCAGCTCCTTATCACTCTTCAGGAGGAGATCTTCTCCATCGAACAGGATCTCCCCCTTTGTCGGCTTATCCAGAGCTCCCAGCAAATTCAGGAATGTCGTCTTTCCCACTCCTGACATTCCCATGATGGCCACAAGGTCTCCCTGTATGATATCCAAGCTGATCCCTTCAAAAACGCGCAACACCCCATCAGGCAAGGGGTACTCTTTACCCAGGTTTAAAGCTTGAACGATGTTATTCATATTTCAAAGCCGTGACAGGATCAACTTTCGCTGCACGATGGGAGGGGAAGAGTGTCGAGAGAAAACTGATGAGAAGCGTGATCCCGATGATCAGGAATAAATCCACTAATTTGATATGAAACGGCACAAAGGAAATCTGGTAAATATCCACAGGAATTTTTATGAGTTCAAAAACATTGGCGAACCAGCACCAGACAAGACCAAGGATCACTCCGGCAACTGTCCCTATAATCCCGATCATGGCCCCCTGAAGAAAAAATATCCTCTTTATAGCCTGAGAAGTGGCTCCCATGGCCATGAGGATTCCAATATCTCTTGTTTTTTCCATGACCATCAGAATAAGGGAGGCAATGATATTCAAGGCCGCTACGAAAACAATCAAAGCGATCGTTAAAAACATGATGTTTTTCTCGAGCTTGAGTGCGGAAAAAAGAGACTCATTCAGCTCCATCCAGGTCATCACGTGCGCCAGGGGCGGAATGATCTCGTTGATCTTTTCGGCTATTTTCGGAGCACGAAAAACGTCTTCAATCCTGACCTGAATGAAGGTTATATCATCATCGAGTTTAAATAATTTCTGGGCTGTTTCCAGCCTGACCAAAGCCATGGATGAATCAATCTCATACAGACCTGTGTTGAAGATACCAGTTACGACAAAGTTTTTTGGCCGGGGCATGGGACCTAGAGGTGTTAAACTCACTGCTGATAGCGACACTACTGTGACATTATCTCCAACTCCTACCCCAAGACCTATGGCCATTTCGCGGCCGAGAAGGAGGCCTTCTCTCTTCAAGCCAGGGTCGGGGATCTGTCCGCTTTCCAATTCTTGAAGCCATGACGCATATTTTTTCTCTGCGTCAAAATCAATCCCTTTGAGTACAGCCCCATCTCTCTGTGAAGGCCCTCCCAACAGCACCCTTTCATGAGCGACAGGAGTCGCAGAGATCACACCACCGAGGCTCTTGATCTCGGATATCAGTTGAGGATAATCCTTTAACTCTCCTCTAGACATAGGAACAACCATGATATGGGAGGTGGACTCGAGAATTTTATCCTGCACATCTCCCTGAAAACCCGTGATCAAAGCGATGGCAATGACCAGGGCCATCACTCCGATGGTAATGCCCAGGATGGAAATGAAAGTAATGACAGAGATGAATGCCTGCTTCCTCTTTGCCGTTAAATACCGTTTAGCAACAAATAACTCATATTTCACTATTCATAGCTCCATCAATCAAACTCGTGCCGGATAAGGGATTACTCCTTCAAACGAAGAAGAGGGAACAGGATTACCTCCCTTATGGATTTCCTGTTGGCGAAGATCATCACTAACCGGTCGATCCCGATTCCTTCACCTCCTGTGGGAGGAAGCCCGTACTCCAGGGCATGGATATAATCAGTATCGATCCAGTGAGCATCCTCGTCTCCACCCTTCCTTGCTTGCTCCTGCTGTTCAAACCTTTTTTTCTGTTCTTCGGGATCAGACAATTCGCTGAATGCGTTGGCGATCTCCATCCCACCCATCACGAGCTCAAACCGCTCTGCTTCATCCGGATTGTCTTTCGATTCCTTGGCCAAAGGAGAGACCTCCTTCGGAGGATTCAGCACAAAGGTCGGCTGCACCAGATTGTGTTTGACATGCTTATCAAAAATCACATCCAACGCTTTGCCGTAGGGAAGAGGCTTTTTTTCCGGGGTGAGAGTCGAGGCAAATTCTATGATCTCAGATTTATTATCAAAACGGCTTGGAGAGAGACCACTGTAAGTGATCAGTGCGTCTTTGAACTTCAGTCTTTTCCAGGGCTTCTTCAAGGAAACCGTGTGTTCCCCGAAAGTGACCTCTTCTGTTCCAAGAAGAGCCATGCTCATTTTGTGAATCAATTCTTCTGTCAATTCCATCATGTCTTCATAGTCACTGTACGCCTCGTAAAATTCCAGCATAGTGAATTCTGGATTGTGCTCGGAAGATACTCCTTCGTTCCTGAAACTCCGGTTGATCTCATAGACTTTTTCAAAGCCTCCTACGATCAGTCTTTTCAAATACAACTCTGGAGCTATCCTCAAATACAGGTCCATGCTCAACGCGTTGTGGAAAGTCTTGAAAGGCCTGGCCAGGGCACCTCCTGGAATCGGCTGCATCATGGGTGTTTCCACCTCTAAATAACCATTTTCATCAAAAAACTTTCTTATGAAGGCAATCATCGCACCCCTGAGCCTGAACACTTCCCTCTGAGCCGGATTCATGATCAAATCCAGGTATCTCTTTCGATAACGAATCTCTACATCCTGCAAGCCGTGCCATTTTTCCGGGAGTGGATGAAGACATTTCGCTAAAAACGTGAAGGATTCAGCCATGACAGTCAGCTCTCCGGTCTTAGTTATGAACAAGACTCCCGCCACTGAGATTACATCTCCGATATCAATCAAGGAAAAAATCTTGTAGTGAGTCTTGCCCACCTTATCTTCCCGCAAATACACCTGAAGCCGGGAACGGCTGTCAATGATATGGAAAAAAGTGGCACGTCCCATCTTCCTGATCGAAACGATTCTCCCCGGGACTATGACTTTTTCTTTCTTTTTCTCAAGATCCTCTTTCGACAGGGATGAGAATCCTTCATTGATTTCAAAAACGGAATGAGTAGACTTCACTTTATGAGGAAAAAGGTCAATGTTTTCCTGAGCAAGCTTCTCCAGTTTGTCTTTTCGAGCAATCTCTTGATCACTCATTTTCATATCGTCAGACCTATTCGATGTTTTTTTTCCTGTTGAGCCTTTCTTTTCAACCATCGTTCTCATCCTTCAAGGACTTTTTAATTTTTTTCAGGTTTTTTCGTATGGCATCCAAAATGCCGTTGACAAATGTTGCGGCTTCATCACCGCTGTACATTTTGGCAATCTCAATCGCTTCGTTGATAATGATGGCAGGAGCGATATTCTCCTCATACAACAGCTCGAATGCTGCGATCCTTATGATATTCCTGTCGATGAGAGTCATCCGGGATATACGCCAGTGTTCCGAAGCCTGTTGGATGAAGGTATCGATCTTCTTTTGATGGGAAATTACCCCACTGACCAGCCAGGTGCTGTATTCTCGGGTTGCTCGATGCGCTCTCTTGTTTTCCCAGTATTGATCAATCGTCTCTTCTAGAGGTATATTATCAAACTCCAGGCGGTAAAGAATTCGCAGAGTTTCTTCCCGGGCTTTCCTTCTTCTGCCCATAAATAAGCGTCTACCTTATTCTAATCCGGATTTCTTAATCAGGTTCAGAGTCTCGACAACAGAAAACACCGCATCCCAGCCTTTATTGCCAGCTTTGGCTCCTGCCCGTTCTATCCCCTGCTCGATCGTTTCTACAGTCAGAATGCCGAAGGAAACAGGCATGCCTTCATCCATGGAAATCTGAGCCAATCCTTTGGTGACTTCAGCACTCAAGAAATCGAAGTGGGGAGTATCTCCTCTTATTAAAGCACCCAAGCAGACGATTCCATCCGCCTTTTTTGCGACGACGAGTTTCTTCACGACTAGCGGAATCTCAAAAGAACCAGGCACCTTGTAAACAGTGATATCTTTCTCGTCCGCGCCCAATTTATGGAGCGCGTCAAGTGCCCCTTCCAGCAATCGTTCAGATATAAATTGATTGAAACGACTGACTACGATGCCAATCTTTAAGCCTTTCGCCTGCAGTTTTCCTTGGTATGTTTCCATTTTCACTCCTCTTAACGGCCCTGAAAATTTGCCTTTCTCTTTTCAAGAAAGGCTTTTGTGCCTTCCTTGCTGTCCTCTGTTTTGCAGGCCTTCCCGAAAAATTCCGCTTCCAAGAGAAGGCCCTCTTCCAGGGGCCGGTCTAATCCTTTGTTCATCGCTTCGATACTATACTCAATGGCCAGAGGACCATTGGCGATGATCTCTCGGGCTAATGCTTCACAGGTAGGGAAAAGATCACCCAGCGAAACAACTTGATTGACCAAACCGATTCGAAGAGCCTCCTGGACATCGATTATCTTCCCGCTGAGCACAAACTCCATGGCCTTGCCCTTTCCTACTAACCTGGCGAGTCTCTGGGTTCCACCAAAGCCCGGTATCAAACCCAATTTGACCTCTGGCTGTCCCATCTTTGCATTCTCCGAGGCAATCCGAACATGGCAGGCTAAAGCCAGCTCTGTTCCACCGCCAAGAGCATAGCCGTTGACTGCAGCGATGACGGGTTTATTCAAGTTCTCGATCAGAGTTGTGAGTTCCTGACCTTTAAGGACATACTTTTTTCCCGAATCAAAATCGAGATGAGCCAATTCGCTTATATCCGCCCCAGCTACAAATGCCTTTTCTCCTGAACCAGAGAGAATCACAGCCCTCACTTCATGGTCCTGTTTAAACGAGAGGAAAGCTTCATGCAGCTCCTTAATCGTATTCATATTCAACGCATTGAGCTTATCCGGGCGGTTGATGATAACCCAGCCAATGCTATCTCCTTTTTTCGTTAGCAGGTTTTCGTATTCCATTGTGCTCCTTTCCTACCTGATATCAGTTGACCTTATCCAGCATGGAAAAACATTATTTAACTCAGTGTTATCTCTGAAATTTTACCTATTTTAACAGATAAATGCTTTTTTTGCACTACAATTTAAAGTATGGGATCGCATCTCAACATTCGACATTTCCTATAGGCTTATCACTCCTTGGAGCTTCTCTCTGATGACGAATTGAGCAATAAAATGATTAAATAGGTAAAATGTCGAATGTTGAGATGCGACCCCTTTCACTGGTAAAAGTTGTGTTTACAGGAATTTTGCGCTATTATCATTTTTTATATCGAATAAAACATAACCCTTAATTCATGGGAGGATGGAATGAAAACAGCATCTCATTTTA
The DNA here is from genome assembly GCA_030671065.1 of Candidatus Aminicenantota bacterium. GTDB lineage: Bacteria > Acidobacteriota > Aminicenantia > Aminicenantales > Aminicenantaceae > SOIA01. The sequence goes on along the minus strand of DAOVAM010000053.1, from coordinate 2,447 downwards.
AAGAGCTTCCTGTCGATTTACTCAGATGGACATGTGATCATGAAAAGATCCCTGTTTCTTCGAGCGATGAGTGCAAACCCTGCGAGGAAATCATCGGTCAGGGAAGAGCGCTCAAGGCCATCCAGATCGGTCTGGACATCAAGAGCCTTGGGTACAACATATTCATAACGGGGATGGTCGGGACCGGCCGGACCACAACCATAAAGCAGCTATTGGAAAAAATGGATAAGGGGAACAAAATCCCTGATGATATTCTATACGTCAACAACTTTAAAAATCCTGACGAACCGATGCTAATCACCCTTCCGGCTGGAAAAGGAAGGCTCTTCAAAGACGCCATGGAAAAGTTGATTGCGATGCTGAAGACGAATATCCCTGAGATGATCAAAAGTAAATATTATGCGGAAAAGAAGGATGAGATTGTTGAATCCCAGCAGGGGAAGCAAAAAAATATATTAAAGAGCTTTGAAGAGGACGTGGCTAAGGAAGGTTTTTCGGTCATCCAGGTTCAAATGGGCCTTTTCGTCAAACCTGACCTTGTCCCGTTGATTGATGGAAAACCCACGCCGTTCAACCAACTGGAAGCCTTGACCAGAGAGGGCAAATTCGAAAAGAAAGCATTAGACGCTCTGAAGAAAAAATACGAAGAACTCACTGTGAAACTCGAAGAAATCTTCGAGCAGATGAAAGAAATCGAGGAGCGAATTCGAAAGAGCCTGAAGGAATGGGATGCCCAGTCTATCACACCCATTATTTTAGGGGCCATAAATGAAATAAAAACAAAATTTTCTTTTCCCAAAATAGAAAATTACCTGGATAACGTCGAACAAAATCTTATCAAGAACATCGATCTTTTTAAGGCCCAAAAAAAAGAACCTGATGAAAAAGAAAGACTTGACCCATTTTTTATATACAGAGTAAACCTGCTGATCGACAATTCAGAGCAGAAGGGTGCCCCAGTTATCATGGAGACAAATCCCAATTACATCAATTTGTTTGGATCGATCGAACTCGCCGCATCTCGATTCGGTGTCGTTCAGACGGATTTCACCAAGATCAAAGCCGGCTCCTTTCTCAAGGCTAACGGAGGCCATCTGGTCATTAATGCCCTGGATGCTCTCGTGGAACCTGGGGTTTGGCAGACGCTTAAAAGAACCATGCGGAATCAAAAATTGGAAATCCAGAATTTTGCCTCACTTTTCATGATCTCTACGACGAGGCTGAAACCCGAGCCGATTGAATGCGATGTCAAAGTTGTTCTTATCGGAGATGCGTACATCTATTACCTTCTTTATCGTGTAGACGAGGATTTCAAGAAAATATTCAAGGTTAAAGCGGAATTCGACTCGGAAATGAAGAAGAGCAGCCAAACCATCAAAGAATTCATCGGCTTCATCAAAAAGATATCTCAAGAAGACAACCTCACTCCATTTGATAAGAGCGGGATAGCAGCGGTTATCGAATACGGGACACGGCTTTCCGGAAGGCAGAAAAAGATCTCGACACGCTTCCATATCATTGCGGATGTTCTCCGTGAAGCCAGTTATTGGGCAAACAAGGCCAATAAAAAAACAGTCAGCCGAGAGCATGTGGAACAAGCCATTCAAGAGCGTTTCGAAAGAGTCAGCCTGATTGAAGATAAGATCCAAGAACTCATCGAAGACGGAACCATCATGATCGACGCCAAAGGGAAAGTCGAAGGACAAGTCAATGGATTATCTGTCTATGACATGGGAGAGTTCGCTTTTGGCAAGCCAACACGAATCACAGCCCGGACATCAGTGGGAAGAGCAGGAGTCATCAACATCGAGAGAGAGGCGGACATGAGTGGCCGCACGCATAACAAAGGTGTCCTCATCCTGGGCGGATATTTAAGAGGAAAATACGCCCAGAAGAAGCCATTTTCTCTCTCGGCCAGCATCGCCTTCGAGCAATCCTATTCTGGAGTCGAAGGGGACAGTGCGTCATCGACTGAAGTCTACGCTATTCTCTCCAGCCTCTCGAAATTGCCTCTCAGACAGGATATAGCTGTCACAGGATCGCTCAACCAGAAGGGAGAAATTCAGCCAATTGGAGGCGTTAACGAAAAGATCGAAGGATTCTTCGATGTCTGCAAGGCCAAGACCCTGACAGGAGCACAGGGAGTCATCATCCCTCATCAGAACATCCAGAATCTCATGCTTCGGAATGACGTGGTCGAAGCCGTGAAACAGGGAAAATTCCACATCTACCCAATCAAAACTATAGATGAAGGAATCGAAATCCTCACCGGAATCAAAGCTGGAAAAAGAAAAGCAGATGGGACATTTGAGGAAGATACCCTGAATCATTCTGTTGATGAGGAGTTGAAGAGACTGGCAAGAAGCTGGAAGACATTCGCCGACACACGCGACAAAGAAAAAGAATCAAAAAAGGAATTGGACTGAAGGAACAGGTTTCGATTTATT
>DAOVAM010000131.1 GCA_030671065.1 Candidatus Aminicenantota bacterium | reverse complement strand
CGTGGCACTGATCGGCTTCTCGCAAAACACATGACAGCCACGCTGGAGAGCCTCAGAGCTCTGCGGAACATGATAATGAGTCGGAGATGAGATGACCGCCAGCTTTGCAGCCTGCCCACTCTCAAAGAATTCACTGAGAGTACGGAAAGCAGGAATCTTTCTCTTTTTCAATTCTGCGTAACGCTCGGATTTCTCAGGGAAGGGATCCACGACTGCGCAGAGTTCAACCTCATCTGGAGAAAACTCTTCCAGCAGAGCTATCAGGTAATGAAGTCCCATTCCGCTTGTCCCGACCAGGACCACAGAAACCGGACTACAGTTTTTTTTCAATCAAATCCACCTCGAAAATATCATTCGAATCAAGATCCACAGCCATAGTCTTAATTTCAAAAGGCATGAGAGAAACATCGAAGTTTAAATTCAGGCATGGAACAGATACACTGGCTTTTCTCTCCTTGCCCATAGGTTCGAAAAATCGGATAAGGAGCCAGTTATTCTCTTCTGCCCTCTTGACTGCTGTGACCTGAACAACAGTATCGCTCACCACTATTGAAGGCAAGGCTTTTGCACCTGTACCTGGAGGAAAGTAAGGTAGCGCCATCGGAGCCTCATTCTTGATAAGAGCTTCACGGTCAAGTTGACGAAGCCTCTCCTTAGCTTCTCCTCCGTTAATCCAGAAACGGAAAACTCTTTCTCCCTGGTCTATCCGAGGTTCGAACCGGTCTTGAGGAACGAGCGGTCTTTCTTCATTGACAGGATGAGCGGCATACGCAGCAGAACGCAGAAGGGAATGGCGCATCTCACCATCCGCAAAGTCAAATCCGTACGTTCCGTTGTTGATAACTGTCAAAGCATATTTTTGATCAGAAGAAACAACTCCAATCCATTTTTGTGCAATCAGCTCCTCGCTTTCCCTTGAGAATCTTTCGACTCCGTAAGCCACCTGCCCCATACAGTGTCCATCATGAAAAGCAGTCGGAACAGAGAGCTTCAGCATCCGGTCTTTTTCAGCCCAGAACACCCGGACCTCTAGTCCAAACTCGCTTCTCTTTTTAGGAATCTTGTACCGCTGGCAGATCGATGAATTTTCATATTTAAAAAGCGCCTCGACCACAGTCCGAACCGGTCCATCCTCGATAATCCTCACAGGATCCAACTCGGATTCTGACACTCCAGCAAACCGGGCTGCCTCCTTCTTTGACATGAGAGCAAAACTCCCCAGGACATTGCGGAAGGAACGGACCTTCATCCCCCAGGGATCAGGATAGTCCTCAATAACAAGCGCACGGAAAGAATCAGGAATGAGAAAATCCTTTCCGTTGACTTTATAATTTTCCACTAAACCTGTTTTGTCATTGATAATGAGCTCGGTTTTATCTGACTTAAAAACTAAAGACTTTTCCTTCCGGCGATCGCTTTCTGGAAGCGGTTTGACTTCCTTCAGAATACAGGTGAAGCGGTTCATCTGTGCAGGTTTCAATTCGGCTTGAAAAACAACTCTTTTCCGCTGGTCAACTGTGATATTGCTGCTTTCCTTTTCAAGCTGATGCGGGATAATTGCACCATTGCTGTCTTTAACCTCAGGAAGCCAGAAAATTTCAGGGTTAAAATTTGGTTCTTGAGGCTGGAACTCACAGGAAACAATCTCATTCACCGGATAAGGATGGGGATTGTAGATGAAAATAGGGAATTCTCCCTCTTTCGCTTTATCTTCGCCTCGCACCAGAGCAAAGAATGCTCTGGCTTTCAGGCGGGAAAGGATTTCAAGAGCATGGTCCATCCTTTGAATCGCACTCGCTTCGACCTCGGGAATAGAAGACCCGGGAAGAATATCATGAAACTCACAGAACAACATGTCTTCCAGGGCCTTTTGAAGCTCTTCTCTGGGATATTCCATTAAATCAAGCAAGGAGGCGTGGGTCACCATTTTCTCTGTCAAAAAATAGGTGTTTTCAAGCTTCCTGTGACTTTGTTTGATGAGAGCCATGGTGGTGTAACAGCCAACGGCCCATGGATTAAGGTCCTGAGCATAATGGGGCAATTCATCCATTCTCTGGCTCATAGTATCAAAATAGTCTTCTGGCTTTCCGTGGCGAATCTCCCACCCGGATTTTTCCGAGATGAGCTTCCGAAGCTGTTCAAGGTCTTCCCTTGAGGCTCCGCCGCCATGATTCCCAATTCCCCAAAGAAGCATCCCCAGATCCTGTTCCTTATTTTCGTTTATCCACTGTTCTATGCGCTGTCTGGCTCTGCCTTTGTCAGAGTTGTAATGATAACGTGCACGATGGGCAAGAATCTCCGATCCGTCATATCCGACCCAGATAAAATCATCTGCCGGGAGTGTGAGGTGTTTAGTATCAGGTCGACAGAAAAGATAGGAAGTGAAACCCGATTTCTTCAGTATTTGCACCAATCCCCGCGTATGTCCAAAAGGATCAAAATTCATGGCTGTTTCAGGCTCCACTCCAAATTTTTTGGAAAAATATCTCTTCCCGATAAGGATCTGCCGGACAAAAGACTCTCCGCTCGGCATGTTGCAGTCCGGTTGAAGATACCAGCCGCCTAAAATGTGCCACTTTTTCCTCTTCACCAGCTTCTGGATTCTTGAAAAAAGTTCTGGTTCATACATCTCGACCCATTCATACAGGACCGCTTCATTGTGGTTGAATACAAACTCTTCATATTCTTCGCAAAACTGAGCAGCAGTTCGGAAGGTGGAGAGAGTTTCTCCGGCTCCCTCTTCCCACTCCCAAAGCCAGACAGGATCGAGATGAGCGTTACAGATGAGATAAAGAGTCTTGGATGACATTCCATCCTCCAGTGTTTGATATCGTCAAGGCAAGAAGGCCTCTACCCAGAGCTCTTTCATTGAATAGGAAATAAGGGCTTCCTCATTTGATGATTGGATAATGGTTCCGTTCGAACGAAATTCACACGGTTTTTCCTTCGATGCCTTCTTGATCTCAAGGTTGATCCTTCCGTTCCTAAGGGGAAACAAAGCCCTGATTTTTTTTATCCCAGGAAGAAGCTTCGGCTTTATTCTAAGGTGCTCCCTCTCTGGCTGGATACCGATAATGTGGTGGCAAAGCAGAATAAGCATTTCTGCCCATGTCCAGGGCGTTATCCCAACCTGCGGAAAAGGCGGTGCCAGCCGGGAACCGTAGAATTCAAACCAGGAGCCGGACATGGCTCCGGGAAGAGTATCCAGCCACTTGAGCACGCGCCACACTTTCTCATATTCCCCTGTTTCCATACAGGCACGAGCTATAAAGAGCGAGGGAAAGGGCCAGGACCCAGGTGAATCAGGTTCAGAGCTGGAATGATAGCGCCCGTACCCCCCATCTTTCCAGGATTGGTTCCAGAGAGTCTCAAGGTTTGCCATCGTCCTCGAAGCTACAGAAGAGCCAGGAGGAATGAATCCGAATGCAATCGGCAAAGAAGTAGATGCATCAGGATTGAGAAGATGGACTTCATCGGAAGATAAGGGAGCCTCTTCTGGAAGGCCGGCTTCGGATAAAGGCCCAAGGGACTCTTGGATTGAGCCATCCAGTTTGCGGCGCTTAATGAATCCACGCTCATCAACCAATCCGTATTGCGCATGGTTCAACATGGAGTGCTTTATCCAGTCGGCCCGTCTTTCCCAGCGCTCAGCGTCTTCATTGCGTGAGACCAGGCGAGCAAGCTCTGCAGCCGAGGAAAGTCCCAATGATGCCCACAGTTGATGAGTCAGTTCCATCCCTTTTTCCACACCATGAGCTCTGTGACGCTCCCAGTATTCTCTCTGGTTAGCTAAAAGACCTGAAGGCTGATGCCGAAAAATATCCTTTAGAGGAAATTCAGCTGTGGATACGATCTTGTTCCAGTTTTTAGAAATTATTTCATTATCTCCAGACCACATGACATAATTCTTTATTGCATACAGAAGCACTCCGTTTTGGTCAAGCTCCACCTCATCAGGATGGCGTTTTTCGCTTGAATCTACAGTGTCTCCTTCATCAGTCACAAATTCTTCGAGCAAACGGTCGATCATCCGGCGGGCGATCTCATGATGTCCGGATAGCATCAGCCCCACTGTCATCATTGCCTGGTCCCTGACCCACTCCCGGTTATACTGCCAGATGCTCCCATCCACTTTCCCTGTGTTTGAAATGACTGCAGGAAGCTGAACACGGGAGGCGTTGAAATAATGATCCAGGTGGGGCATTCCAAAAGAGGCTGAGGTGACTTTCTCCCAGTATCGGAGTGCTTCTTCACTCGTTCCAGAATTTGAAACACAATCGACAGATACTTTATTGTGAGAGCAGTCCAATGCATACCGGAGAAAAACCGCTTTTTCTTCTTTGGGGTTCAACGAGAGTTCCTGTTCTGCCGCCACCTCACAGACTCCTGTATGAAGCCAGATTCTAAGCTCGCTTTTATGAAAATTCTTGATCCGGACTTCCCGGATGAGCACGGGTTGAAACTTATCCGGACAGAAGAAATGCTCCGTAATCCTGAAGTTCCGCGTTCTCCACTGAACCCGGGCAGCAGGAGTTTGATATTCGAATAACCAGCGCGCTCTTAAGACTTTGCCTTGAGGTGTGTGAACGGATGTTCCTGACTTGATATGGATCATCGTACGTTCAAGTCCGGAATTGGCATCCAGAGTCAAGGATTCTCTCTTTTTTCCTAGATGCTCCGGATCCATGACCAGAAGGCCAACAGGAGTTCCTTCCCCTCCTGGAGATACCTGCACAGCTGCCTGGATGAAGCCGTTACCCAGGAAAAAATAGGAAACGTCCTTCAGCTTCGTCCGGACATCAGGATGACCCTTAGCCGGATCATCATCGTAGAAATGTTCCTGAACATCGATCATAGATAAAAGCCTAGGATTAGCCCGGAATCCAGATTTTTTTGGCCACTATGAGTTCTGTGTCGCTTGTGAACTGCAAAGGAACATTTGATTTCGCGTAAAAAACAAGGCCTTTATACCCGGCTAAATATTGATATTTCTTTTTCCGGAAACCGCTTATCGCAACCACAACAGCAGGTTTTTCTGCCTTAGAAAGGATTGCCATAAAGTCATTCGGCTCCACGCTCACGATCGCCCCGGAAGCCTTGATGGCCTGTGCGATCGCAGCAGCAGCAATGGCTCCTCCAGCATAAGCCATATCGATTCACCTCCTCAGAGAATGTATCTGGCATCTTTAAAGTACGAATATAAACTTAAATTGTATTCACTTGGATGTCAAACGTATTTTGGTCTGAGATTCATCGCAAAAAACAATACTTTTCAAGTAGATAAATAATGCATTCTTTGCGCAGAGTGGACAACTCCTTTGCTGCACGAGTTGACTTTCTTGGATGGCTTCCTTATTATTTCATTTAATTTAAAACACATACGATTAACCTCCCTAACTCTTATTCTAGATTTTTTTTAAAGAGAAAGAGGTGAAAGAACAAGGCGTTTGAATGAAGAGAAGAGTCATAATAGCAGTACTCGTTGTGAATTTATTGAGTTTTTCAAGTTTATTTGCTGAAGAGTTAAACAAAAGTCCATACACAAACTCTGATCAAACTCGAGATTTACTATTAGAGGGCAAAAAATATTCATACCTTCTGAATTCTCCAGATAGTTATCTTGGCTACGTTGGAGTCATGGCCCCCGATACAGCTTTCCGTGAAAAAAATCTCGCCCTAAGAGCAGGAGAACAGAGAGTTTACTTCAGCCTGGGAAGACGCAATCCTGAATTCTTTTCGCTGACAGGTCCGACTGAAAGCGAACTCAATCAGGAAAACAAAAAGAGGTACTTCAGAACAGCAATAGAAATCACGGCATTAAACCTGACAATGTGGGCATATAATAGATATGTCATCACAGAGAGCTGGGCCTACATCTCGTGGGACTCCATCTGCGAAAATCTTAAGTCTGGTTTCTCCTGGGACAAAGACACGTTCCATACAAACCAACTTGGCCACCCTTTTCATGGAGCAATCCACTACTCCATTGCCCGGGCAAACAATTTGAGCTATTTAGAATCGACTCTCTATTCCTTTCTCGCAAGTCTCCAATGGGAAATCTTTCTTGAAACGAGAGGTGATCTGGATAATCCTCCTTCTAGAAATGACCTCATCTTGAATACTCTTGGAGCTATGACAGCGGGCGAAATCTTGTTCAGAACCTCAAACCTGTTCATCGATGAGAGTTCAGTCGGGCTGGAACGAGTATTCCGTGAACTCATGGCTTTTGTTGTGAATCCTGGAAACGCTTTCAGGATCTTCTCTGGTGACGCTTTTAAAGTT
>DAOVAM010000022.1 GCA_030671065.1 Candidatus Aminicenantota bacterium | reverse complement strand
ATAGCAAACAATAATCCCAGGAGACCGATGATAAAAGAGAATGGAATCAGATTGAGTATTGTCATGAGAAAACTACATTAGAAAAATTTAAAAAGATTTATAGCATAAACAAAATCAAAATGCAATGATTGTCTGGCTATTAGAGCTATTTCCTCTCATTTGAATCTGTATGCCTGAGGAATGCTCAAAGAGCGATAGAATGCCGCGATTTTCGCTCCTCAGGGATGGTTGACGCATGAGCCCAATTTATTATATTGTTTAGAGGAACATACAGATTGTACGGATTGAGTGGATAATTGAAAGAAGAAAAAGAAGGGAAAATTTGGGCCATTGGAGGGGGAAAAGGTGGAACAGGAAAGACTTTTTTGACCAGCAGTATGGGTATATACCTCGCCAAAGCTGGAAAAAGAGTTATGCTCATAGACGTCGATATTGGGGGAGCCAATCTTCATTCATTTCTGGGTATGAGCAGACCAAAGAAATCACTGACCAATTTTTTTGAGATGGGAATTCCTCTTTCCAGGCTTGCGGTAAAGACCGATATCGACAACATGTCTTTAATCACCGGAGATGTTCATTCCCTTGCATCTGATAGCATTAAGTTCACTCAGAAACTCAAGCTGTTCAGACACATAGTGAGACTGAAAAAACAGTATGTCATCATTGATTTGGGGGGAGGAAGTCATAACAATACCATTGATACCTTTCTGATGGCTGATAAGAAGGTCGCTGTCCTGGAGCCAGAAATCATCTCTATAGAAAATATGTATCATTTTGTAAAAAATGCATTATTCAGGAAAATAAGGATGTCCTTAAAGGCCTATGGATTCAAAGAAATTGTCGAACATATGTGGGAACAGAGAGAAAAATATAAAATAAAAAGCTTGAAGGAGTTAATAGAGAGTCTTAAAGAAAGCTTTTCCTATTTAGAGGACATACTCGATAGAGAATTGTCTAACTTCAAGATCTATCTCGTGTTGAATAAGATACGAAACACTCAAGATATTCTTATTGGATCTTCGATGAAGAGTATTTTTAAAAAGTATTTGGGGATCAATGCCCAGTTCATCGGTTATATTGAGTATGATGATGCCGTGTGGAGGTCAATCCGCGAAAGGCGACCGCTCATGCAGAATAATTCATTATCCCGAGTGGCAAAAGAGATAGGCGTTTTTACAGAGAATCTTCTTCATGAGAGAGAGATGAAAATATCAAGAAGCTGAACATGTCTGATAAAGAACTCAAGAAATATTTTGATATTCTCGAAATTTCTCCTGATGCATCGGTCTTGGAGATTAGGAATGCCTACATGCGCCTCAAAAAACTATACTCTTCTGACTCTGTGGTTTTATCTCCTATCGCTGATGAATTCTCAAAAAAGGAAAGACAGAGAATCCTTCAGCAGGTTGAGGACGCATACGGGAAACTCATGGAGAGTTTTAAAGACAGACCAGGAATACTATCCAATCATAAGGGACCTGTTGCCCCAGGCAACGAGCCTCCAGAGGAAGGACCAGAGGGAGAATCATACAGTGGCCCCGTATTGAAGCAACTCAGAGAGAATATGGGAATACAATTATTCGAGGTGTCACTCGATACTAAAATCCGCATGGAGATTCTCGAAAATATCGAACAAGAGAAATTTGATTCTCTTCCTCCTGAGGTTTATCTGAAGGGACACCTGATCAACTATGCGAGTTACCTTCTCCTCGACTCGAAGAAAGTTGCGGATGATTATGTTTCTAGGTACAGAGCCTGGAAGCAGGAGAAATAAGAGGATAGCTAAATTCTCATTTTTGCCTGATGGGGCCTACTCTTATTCTTCGAGATTGGCTATTGATCCAGAGCCCACCGAAATACCACCCTGATTACACCGAAGGCATGGGACTTTTATATCTCTTTGTTCACAGCGAAGCATGCTGTACTCGACTGTGAATGACTGAGCAAAATATCCCTGAATGTTCAATTTCCTCTTCTGATTAATCAGTTCAGAGCCTATCATTCCATCCCAAACAAGAACAGCTGAGATTTGTGTATCTTTTTTTGCGTCAATACAAGACGAGTCCATCAACGAATAAGCGACCGAGAGGGGGAGTCTTTTTTCGAAGAAATGAAGATGAAGCCGAGAGAAAAGAATGTTAAAACGAATAGAGAAGAAGATTTTCCTGTTGATAAGTCGACAGTGTTAAGGATTGCTATGGAGGATGCGGAAACAAGCCATTTTATTTTGACGTATTTTTCTCATCCGGAACAAAGACCGCGTATTATCTCCCGGAAAAAAATAATCCTGCAAGATCGAAAATACAGATGGGTCATAGAACTCATAGAGAAGATTCCATTCTGTTTCAACGGAAAGAAGGAAATGATGAATATCGCCCGAATCGAGGTCGATCCTTTCTGTGGCGAAATAGTCGGGCGTCAGTACTTTAAGAATTTGTTTGAAGAAGAATACAGGAGAATAGTCAAGCAGACGAAAGTGATTTAAGATGCCTCACCGATGAGACTGTAAGGTCCACAGGAAGTGATGCGGACATCCACAAACCGACCGATGACATTATCACGAGATTTGAAGTTCACAACCTGATAGCCTTCATTTCGGCCGCTGTAAACTTGAGTGTCTTTTTTACTCTTGCCCATGCAGAGGATTTTCATAGTCTTTCCGATGAGTGAGGTGTTGAAATTACGCTGAATTTCTTTTTGGAGTGCCTGGACTTGAATGAGCCTCTTTTTTTTCTCCTCAAACGGGACTGCATTTTTTTGCCGTGAAGCTGCGGTGCGAGGACGGGAGGAATAACGGAATGAGAATATGTTGGTGAACCGGACTTCTTCCAGCATGCTCAATGTATCCTTGAACTCTTCCTCCGTCTCTCCAGGGAAACCGACAATAATATCTGTGCTGAGGTTTATATCCGGCATAAGATTTCGAAGCATACAGATTTTCTCGAGATAGTCCTCCCTCGTGTAGCTTCGATTCATTCTCTTCAGCACGCTTGTCGAACCAGATTGGATGGGGAGGTGGAGCTGGTGGCACACGTTCTCTGCCTCAGACATAGCTTCAGCAATATCCAGTGTGAAGTTTTTCGGATGAGAGGTAATAAACCGGAACCATTCTATTCCGCCTATGCTGTTCACTTCTTTGAGGAGAAAAGAAAAGCCTTTCTTGCTCTCGGTGTCCCTGTAAGAATTGACATTCTGTCCCAGAAGTTGGACCTCCTTAAAGCCTTTTTGTGCTACCTCTCGAACTTCCTGGAGGATATTCTGAAGGGGTCTGAATTTCTCTCTTCCACGGGTAAAGGGAACGATGCAGTAGGAGCAGAAGTTGTTGCATCCTTCCATTATAGTCACATATGCGCTTATCTTGGATTCCCGAAAAATCTTTTCAGAAGGGAAATCATGAAAATCCTGACTCCAGCTTGTCGAGCTGATTTTTTCTTCTTGATTGCTGTGCACGATTTCGGAAAGCTTGCCGTAATTATCAGGTCCCATAATAAAATCCACAAATGGTTTCTTCTCAAAAATTTCAGAATCATAAAGCTGGGCCACACACCCGACAACGCCGATGGTTACTTTCTTTCTTTTTTTGAGTGATGTCAGTCTTCCTAAAAAGGAGTAGAGCTTCTCTTCCGATTTTTCTCGAACCGCACAGGTGTTAATTATAATCAAATCGCTCTCCTCCAAGGAACGAGATGGTTTTGCTCCTTCAGAAGCCAATATCCCTGCTATGCGTTCTGAATCATTCTCGTTCATCTGACATCCAAAGGTGCGAATGTAGTATTTTACATTTTTCAAATCAACAGTTTCTTTTTTCATTGGGGTTTCCAGAATAAGCTCTTGAATAATTTAATATAGTACAATCTCTGAACGAATAAAAGGCAGGTTTTGTTCATGCGTGGGGATAGATGGATGTGTGTTCCTGAAACCTTGGGGTGTCTTTTATTCAGCAGAGTTTCTGCCAAGGTTGTGGGTGAGCATTTCTCTTGCATTTTTAAGAGTTGTCTCGGTGATCCGGCTTCCAGCCAGAAGTCGAGCGATCTCTGTTACTCTCTCTTCGAAGGGGAGCTTTTTTACGGTAGTGAAAGTACGATCTTTATCGATTTTTTTACTGATTCTATAATGGTGAGTGGCAAAAGAAGCGATCTGTGGAAGGTGAGTTATGCAAATGACCTGATGCGAGATGGATAATTGTCTGAGCTTCTGTGCCACAAATTCAGCTGTTTTTCCCCCTATGCCAGAATCAATCTCATCGAATATCATGGTTTTAAAAGATTCTGTCTCTTTACCAATGGTTTTGAGTGCGAGCATAACTCTGGAAAGTTCGCCTCCGGAAGCTATTTTTCTCAAAGGCCTCAGCTCTTCTCCCGGGTTTGGGCTGATCAGGAATTCCACTTCGTTCATTCCACTCTCTTTCACTTTATCCATTGAATCCGAGCTGGGCAGCGAAGTTTCAATTTTTATCTTGAATCGGGATTTCTTCATTCCCAGGAGGCTGATCTCTTTTTCGACATCTTTCTCGAGTTTATGGGCGCTTTTTTGTCTCAAGTTTGATAGTTCTTCTGCACGAGTTTTATACTCGTTGTAAAGTCTTTCAATGTCTTTTTCCAAATCAGCCAGCTTTTCTTGGCTTGTGCTGAGTTCTTCGTAGTCTTGATTCGCTCTTTTAAGATACAAGAGGATCTCCTCGACGCTCTTCCCATACTTTCTTTTGAGCTTTTCTATCTGGCTCAATCGTTCCTCGATCTCCTCTAATTTATCAGGAGCAGTTTCCTGCTTTTCCATGAATTTGAACAAGAAGTCGGAAAACTCCTGGATGCGAATAGAAAATTGACTGATGGTTTCCTCTGTTTCTTTGAATGTTTTATCAAAATCCACAAGGTCATGAACAGTGTCCTGAAGCTGTGCGAGAAGAGAAGAAATCGAGTTTTCTTGATTGTAGGAAATGTCCAGAGCTTTTTTCACGAGGGAGCCAATTTTTTCTGCGTTCTTGAGAATATTCCTGGAGCTGAGAAGCTCTTTCTCTTCTCCGTCCGTGAGTTTGGCTATTTCGATTTCCTTTATCTGAAACTGAAGAAAATCGAGCCGCTGTTCCCTTTCTTTCTCTTTTTCTTCGAGCTCTTTTTTTTCTTTGAGGAATGTTTTGAGTTCTTGAGCCAGGCGCGAAACATCTTTTCTGAGAAAGAAGGCATCCGCACAGTCATCCAGGTAATCCAGCTGATAATCGAGGTTAAGGAGAAACACATGATCGTTCTGACCGTAAATATCGACAAGCTTTTCTCCCATTTCTTTGAGTCTTCTGGTGGGAACAAGGATGCCGTTTACGTAGGCTTTTCCGGCACCTCGTGAAGCCACTCTTCTCTGTACGAGCATTTCCTCGTCTTTTTCAGCAAAGTAGTCTTTAAAATCCGTCATTTTTTGATGAAAAGGGAAGATGACCTCCGCAGATGTCTCTTTTTTCCCAGTCCGGATCATATCCGGAGAGCCTTTTTCTCCGAGCACGAGTCTCAGCCCGTCAATGATGATGGATTTTCCTGCACCTGTCTCTCCTGTGAGGATGGTGAATCCTTCTTGAAGCTGGAGATCGATTTTTTCTATGGTGGCTAAGTTCTGGATGTGAAGAGATCTGATCATCTTTGTTTATTCGATGAAGAGATTATGATTGGCACGAGGGCGACTCTCATGTCGATTCGTCCATATCCAATAAAATCATCCCTCCCGGGATTAGTTGCAGAGTTCACGTCGTCTGCAGCGAAGCGGATGATATTCATGATGTCATCAACAGAAAGAATTTCACCCTTTATGCTTTTGATGAGGGCTGCTAAACCTGCCACATGGGGCGTTGACGCAGAAGTCCCTGATGCCCAGGCGTAAGGAAGGAAGGGCGGGATCACAAGGTCGGTCGGATACAGACTGAAAACGGTTTCTCCAGGTGCTGCCACATCAATTTCAGGTCCATAGTTGGATTCCCATGGCACGGGGTCTGTGGCGGTATTCAGAAAAGTGACTCTTTCATCGCTTGAATTTGTGGCGGCTACAGCCATGCATTCAGGGTAAGCGGCGGGGTATTCAGTCGCATCCCCAGCGTTTCCAGCCGCGGCAACAACCACAACACCATTATTGTACGCATCTCTAATCGCATCTCTTTCTGGTTGAGATGCCCCAGGGCCTCCTATGCTGAGATTAATGACATCCGCACCATTTTGAACGGCCCAAATGATCCCATCAATCTCAGTGGAAACCAGGATGATTCCGGAACTATCTGCGATTTTTATTGGCAAAATTTTACAGTTCCAGGCTACTCCTGCAATGCCTTCTCCATTGTTTGTCTCAGCAGCGGCAATTCCAGCCACATGCGTCCCATGCCCGTGGTCGTCGGTGGGAACAGGATCATCGTTGACAAAATCGTATCCTGTAGCAAGCAGTTTGTCATCGAGATCGGGATGATTGAAGTCCACGCCCGTATCGAGAACGGCGATGATAACATCTTCGCTGCCTACTGTTTCTTCCCATCCTTCTCTGGATTTGATGTCCGCTCTGTTTTCACCAGATTGAGGACTCGAGGGCGGACCAACTTCCTGGCCGGAATTGTACAGGGCGTATTGTTCAATGAAAAAAGGATCATTAGGCGTCCTTTGAGCGATATGTCTGATATAGTTCGGTTCAGCGTATTCCACATCGGGATTGCGCTCGAGAAGAGAGAGCATTTCTTCCACAGAAAGATTCTCAGGGATCTGGAGCAGGTAGATGTCTAACCTAGAGATTTTTTTGATCTTCCTGGATTGATACGCGGCAACAGTGGCTTCTCTCATCTCTTCTGAAAGTGTTGGTTTGAATTTTACAAGGACCTGGTCTGGAGCAAAATGCTTTTCGCTGAATTGATAAGGTCTTCCTTCATTTATGAGAATGAATTTCTCTCGATTGAAAAACGAATGTCCATCTTGTTCTCCCCCAGACCTGAAAATGGCCAGGTTTTCCGGACGGACTCTTCTCAGTATTTTTAGAGGAGGGGATTCTGCTTCCGTTCTTTTCACTTTCTTTGTGAGCGTGTGTTTCGGGGCAAGGGATTTCTTAGAGACAATACGCTGTGTGGTTGTGGGAGCCGGGAGCTTTTCTTCCTGGGGAGATAGTTCTCCCTGTTTCATTCGTAAAGCAGTGGCTTTATTTTTTGGTTCGAGCTTGAGATGTCTTAAGTTGAATGAAAAGAGAATGAATGGAATCAGAATAATCGGAAAGATATATCTCTCTCTTTTCATAGTCTCCTCCTTTTAATCAATAGAATGAATACATCACTTTTATCGTAACTCCAAAATCAACGCCATCCTTATAAGGCATGAGATTGGCCTCTGATTTCAGGCTGAGAGAATCTGTGAGTTTAAAAGTGAATCCTGGAGAAACACAGATTGAGCTTTCTCCTTTTAATTTTTTTTCTTCGTTCCCGGTGAGGTCCTGGATGATTTGGTCTAGATTGAACTTTCCCCACAATGTGTTGTAACTCAGATAGAGGTAAGGATAAAGAGCATCGAATCCGGTGTAGGTGAAAACAGGCCCTACCGATACTCTCATCCAGGAGGGATTTCCTTCAACGCTTCCTTCAACCGCTAAACCAGGGATCTCCCATTCTGTCTTTCTTCCCCAGACGTAAAAGAATTGACCGAGAACATCTATTCTCAGAGCCTCAGAATGGATGAGGCTTTTTTTGACATCTGCTCCTAAAATATATCCATTGATATTTCCTACATCTAGTTCGACAGAAACGGGAAGCTCCCTGAATATGAGTGAATCATAGTTAGAAGATGAGAAGCCGAGAACAGCCCTAAAAAAGAGCCCTCTAGAGAATTCAATTTCTGTATCAAGAGTGAAAAAATGAGATTTTAGCTCTGATGTGGATGTGTCATCGTCCCAGCTGATCGTTCGAGAGAAATATTCGAATCCAATGCCAGGGCTTATAGAAACAGCATTCAACAGTTTTTGTTCTTGAGCCAGCGCTGAAGAGAAACAGGTAATGATCAGTATCAATAACACGGCTGAGAAAAGAACATAATTTTTCATTGAAATCTCCTGCGATTTAGTGATTCACATCCTTTTTTATTGGAGCCTTTTTTTCTGCTGCTTTTCTCAGCTTTTCGAGTTTGTCGAGTTTCTTTTTGGCTTTTTTGGCAAATTTACTCTGGGGGTAGTCTGATATCAATTTAGTGAAATGAGAGAGAGCTTGAGGGTAGTTTTTTCCGATATAAAAGGAATCTCCCATGTAATAATACACTTTGTCCATGTCAGGAAAATTGGGAAATCCGGTCAAAATCCCTCCGAGTCGGTTGAGGGCAGCGCCGAAGCTTCTGATCTTGTAGTAGTGACGTCCGATTTGAAAAATGTGTGCAGCCAACTTGTTTTCGCAATCTTGAATTTTTTCATGGGCATTCTTCGCCTCTTCACTCGTCGGATAATTTGTCAAGACTTTCTTGAATTCCTCGAGGGCCAGCTCTGTTTTTGTCTGGTCTCTTCCTGGGCCGAGGATTTTTTTATAGAAAGTCATCCCAATCTGATATTGAGCATAAGGGGCAGAAGGACTGAAGGGAAAAAGAGTGCGGAACTCCCTGTATTCCGCAGATGCGAGTATCATACTGGCTTCATCGCCTTTTTTAAAATAGGAGTCTGCAATAGCCAATTTAGCCTGTTGGGCATAGAAGTCTTTCGGAAATGATTCGATAATCTGTCTGAAATAGATGCGTGCTCTTTCAGGATCTTTTTTAATGTATCTTTCTCCCTGCCTGTACAGACTTTCAGATGATGAAGCGATCTCAGAAGGTATCTCGACGTTTTTGCCTTTACACCCAAAATTTATCATGACACAAAGGAAGGAAACAATGAGCGCATACGATGTTCTCTTTAATGAACTCTTTCGTGTTCCACACATTTTCTTTCTCCGTTTAAGAATAATAAAGTTTTTGAATCCATGTCCATTCGTCTTTGAGCCCATCCTGGAGCTGAGCATGTGGCGAGTAATCGAGGTCTTTACGTGCCTTTTCAATACTGGCAAAAGTATGAGGAACATCTCCTTTTTGAACGGCGTGTTTTGTGACCTTTGTTCTTTTTCCACAGATTTCTTCAAGGATGGGAAATATATCATTCAAGTTCTTCCGGTTCCCACCTCCGATATTGTAGATTTCTCCCGGTTTTCCTTTTCCAATACAGGCAAAGTTGGCGTCTATGATGTCATCGATATAAGTGAAATCCCGTGTTTGATTACCATCGCCAAAGATTGAGATCTCTTTGTCCTCTGCAATGGATTTGAAGAATTTGTGAAATGCCATATCCGGCCGTTGACCCGGACCGTAGACCGTGAAAAATCGAAGTGAAACAGCAGGGACTCCGTAATTCTTGTGATACAGCATACAGAGTTGTTCGGCAGCGAGTTTGGTCACTCCATAAGGAGAGAAAGGGAGAAGAGGACTTGTTTCCACCATCGGAAGTTCCGGACAGAGTCCGTAGACAGAAGACGAAGAGGCATAGATGAATTTTGTTATGTCGGAATTCCGGGAAGCTTCCAGCAGGTGTTGGGTTGCTTCGATGTTGTTCTTGGAGTAGACAGAAAAATTCTCTCCCCAGCTTGTCCTGACTCCAGCCTGAGCGGCATGATGGAATACTGTATCGATATTTTTTAAGGTATCTTTTAAATCCAGCTCATTGATATCCTTCTGTATGAATTCAAAATTCTTTTCTTTTTTCAGAGGTTCAATATTCCTCTCCTTTATCCATTTTGGGTAAAAATCGGTGAACATATCAACGCCCAGAACGTCATAGTCTTGTTCAAGGAGCCTTCGACACAGGTGAGAGCCAATAAATCCTGCTGCTCCTGTCACCAAACACTTCATGATCATCCTGTTTTTCTTACGAGTCCCTTCATTTTGGTCAGAGCTTCCCGTGGATTTTTTTCACCAAAAACCGCAGAACCCGCAACCAAAATATCAGCGCCATCTTTGATGAGTTCTTCCATGTTGGAAAGGTTCACTCCTCCGTCGATCTCAATCGGAATTTGAAGTTTTTGATCGCGTATCCATTTTTTGAGATTTGAGATCTTGGAGTGACACGATTCAATGAATTCTTGACCTCCCCAGCCAGGATTGACAGTCATCAGGAGGACAAAATCTAATTCTTCGAGGATTTCTTCTATCAGAAGGAGAGGTGTGGCAGGATTCAGTGCAAGCCCTGCCTTTTTACCGTTTTCTTTGATCAGAGTTATATCTTTATGGAGATGAACAGACGCTTCGACATGGATGGAGATCCAGTCGGCTCCGGCTTCTGCGAAGAGCGGAATGAATGAGCGTGGGTTGTCAATCATCAGGTGAACATCGAGCGGAAGAGATGTTTTATTTCTGAGGGAGGACACCAATTGAGGTCCGAATGTGAGGTTGGGGACAAAGTGTCCATCCATAATATCAATGTGGATCACATCGCCGCCTGCGTCCTCAGCCATCTGAACAGCTTCAGCGATTTTTGTGAAATCTGCGGAGAGTATAGAAGGTGCGATTTGACCCATTATTTGCTAACCTCCAGGGTGATCGGATAGTTTTTTTGAATCATATAACCTTGAAGAGGGTGCTGCTTGATAATGATTCCCGAACTGAGTCCGGGATAATACGTGTTGCGCACATCTTCCACTTTAAAACTCAATTCTTCCAGCCATGGAATGACATCTTCGGCTTTCCTCCCAATCAGGTCTGGCATAAGGTACTTATCCTCCCATTCCCCCTCGCTGATCAGAAGACTCACGGCAGAGCCTCTTCCGACTTCCTCTTGAGAAGGAGGATATTGTGCCATGATTCTTCCTGCAGGATATTTGGGATTATGAACATGAGATATCGTGCCTCTGACAACTCCAGATTCTACAAGAATGGGTCTTATGTTCTGAAAATTTTCACCTTTAATTTGGGGAATGAAGACATTCTCTTTTCCCGCACTCACTATAACTTTCACGGCATTGTTGATTTTTATTATAGAACCTGCTGAAGGTTCATGAAAGATGACTCTTCCGCGATCATACCGTGTATCGAATTGAATTCCTGTTTGAGCAATGGACAACCTTTTTCTGGAAAGTTCTGACTTTGCGACCTCAAAGGTTTTCCCGATGAGATTCGGGATTGTGACCATTTCGCCTTTGAGGACAGTGCGGTAGGTGAGAATAGATGTTGCGAAAAAAAGGATGAGAAAAATGAGTGAATAAAGGAGTAATCTGTAATTTTTTTGCGATAGCATAATTTAAATTCAAAATTGAGTTAAAAGTTATCTATACCATAGATTAATAACCAAGTAAACGGTGAAAAAGTTTCCGGCTGGGTAGGAATGGATTCTCTTTTTCCCCTGGTCGTGAAGGCTGTATGTGTGTCAGAAAACGACTGGTGAAATGAGTATTTTGAGTTGTTCAAACAGAACTGAACGAGCACTTTTTCTCTGATTTTTACCTCGATTTCAACGGGAACTGGGGATTTATTTTATTTAATGCCATGGAGAGCGTGAATCATCTGTCCATTATGGAAACAGAAAAATCGAGAGAGAACAAAATGTTCTATAGATCAGGCTGAGTGCATCGAAAACACGCAGGCTTTGCCCCAGAAAAACAAGTCTCCGTATCCTGCGAAGGCTTATGGATGAAAAAACCGTTTGAAGGTTGAGCGGGCACGGTTCCTCTCCCAAAGGGAGAGGAGAGCGAAGACTGAAACCGAGCATTTTTTGCCTCGCTGGGGCAAAAGATGCGTGTTTTTGAATCCAAAAGCCGGAGCATACGGTTTTCTCAACACTCAGCCTGATCTATCCTGAAACTCAACCCTAGTTTTGTCCATCAAGGAAATAAGGATGCTTACATCCGAGAAAAAAGATTTGCTGCATAAATAGATATTTTTTATAATGAGTCCTCTGCAAAAAGGAGAACAAGCAATGCATGAATATTCCGATTTTAGAAGCGATACAGTCACTCGGCCCACAGAGAGCATGAAAAAGGCCATGGCGGAGGCTGTGGTCGGAGACGATGTTCTGGGCGATGATCCGACAGTCCAGAAGCTGGAAGCCATGTCTGCAGAGAGAATGGGAAAGGAGGCGGCCCTCTACACACCTTCAGGAACGATGGCGAATTCCATCGCTGTCAAAGCGTGGACAAGAGAGTTGGAAGAAGTCATCGTTGAAGCACGCGCGCATATCTACAACATGGAATCCACACACATGACTTTTATCTCCAGGGTAACCCCGCGGTCCCTTCAATCCAATCGTGGAGCGATGGATCCAGAAGAGATCGAAAGAAACATACGCATGCCTTCTGTTCATATTCCCCGGACATCCCTGATCTGTGTGGAGAATACACATAACAACTGGAGCGGTGCTGTTGTGCCCATGGACAATTTAAAGGCGATCCGGGAGATCGCTGATAAACATGAACTAATGATCCATTTTGATGGAGCCCGTGTGTTCAACGCGAGTACAGCGTCCGGAATTCCGGTCAAAGAGTATGCCGCGATCGGCGATTCATTGATGTTCTGCCTCTCCAAGGGCCTTTCCGCTCCAGTCGGTTCTGTGTTGGTAGGACCCAAGGAGTTTATTGCATACGCCCGCCGCGTGAGAAAGGTGCTCGGTGGGGGATTGAGACAGGTGGGAGTTCTTGCCGCTCCCGGAATTGTGGCTCTGACAGAAATGGTCGGAAGGCTCAAAGAAGACCACGAGAGGGCGAAAAAATTGGCGCTTTCCCTCCATGAATTCCCGGGAATCTCACTCAATCCTGATGCCGTTCAAACGAACATCATCATATTCGGCTTTGATCATCCCACACTCTCCATCCCTGAGTTTTTGGCAAAGATGAAGGAACGGAGGGTGCTGGCGCTGGCCACAACAGGAGGGATTCGCTTTGTCGTTCACAAGGATATCGATGATGAAGATATTGACAGGGCCATTTCTGCTTTCCGCAACTTTCTTGCACAATAGAGCGAGTTCGATCGAAAAATTCCTTCCGTTTACCATTAAATAAAACAGGGGAAAACA
This sequence comes from Candidatus Aminicenantota bacterium, assembly GCA_030671065.1. Classification (GTDB taxonomy): domain Bacteria; phylum Acidobacteriota; class Aminicenantia; order Aminicenantales; family Aminicenantaceae; genus SOIA01. Next base: position 2,560 of record DAOVAM010000022.1, on the reverse strand, counting down.
TATTAGGATCAGGTTGAAGATTCGGAAGGAATCGAGGCCCTCTTTTTTTCTCCGAAGAGAGCCTGCTCCACGATCTCAGCAATATCCCAAATTTTAAGTTTATCTTCCATCCCTTTGTCCTTTATCGCATCATCGAACATCGTGACACAGAATGGACAAGCCGTAGCAATCCATTCCGGGTGTGTGGTCAAGACGTCCTCTAGACGGTGAATGTTGACCCTCTTCCCGATTTTTTCATCCATCCACATCCAGCCGCCTCCTGCTCCACAGCACAGCGAGTCAATCCTAGAATGCACCGCCTCCCTGAAGTCTAATGAACGGATGGATTTTAAAACGTCTCGTGGAGATTCGTAGATACCACTGTGGCGGCCGAGGTAACACGGATCATGGTAGGTGAGCTTTTTATTCAGAGGAGTGTCTAATTTGATGCGGCTGTTTTGAATGGCTTCCTGCAGGAAAACCGTATGATGCACTACATCACAACTGAATCCGAGTTGCGGATATTCAACCATGAGCGTGTTGTAGCAATGGGGGCACGTGGTGAGTATTTTTTTTATTTTATAGCGCTTAAAGGTATCGATGTTGGCTTGAGCAAGGATTTGATACAAGTACTCATTGCCCACGCGTCTGGCCGGGTCGCCACAGCATCCCTCTTCAATGCCCAGAATAGCGAATTTGATACCAAGATGGTTGAGGATTTTTGTCATGGATTCTGTGACTTTTTTGTTGCGGTCATCATAGGAACGGATGCATCCCACAAAAAGCAGGAATTCTATGTCTTCTGCTGGATTTTCCGACAGGATAGGCACATCCAGTTCCTCCACCCAGTCTGCCCGGGAGTCGCGTCCCATTCCCCAAGGATTCGAATGTGTTTCCAAACCCTTGAAGGCTGCAGTGAGTTCCTCAGGAAACTTACTCTCCATGAGTACCTGATGCCGTCGCATGTCCACAATCTTGTCGATATGCTCGATATACACCGGACAATGTTCCATACAGGAGCGGCAGGTCGTGCATGCCCAGAGCTCATCTTCCTGGATAACGTGGCCGACGAGCGGGGGAACTTCCTCGAGCTCACTTCCTTTTTTTCTGGCTTTGATGAGCTGAGGGCCTCTTTGAGACATATGGTTTTTCAAGTCATTGATGATTTTTTTTGGAGAGAGAGGTTTTTCGGTTAAATGGGCTGGGCAATGGTCTTGACACCGCCCGCACCGGGTGCAGGCATCTAGGTCCATCAACTGTTTCACAGTGAACTCCTCGATCTTGGTTACACCAAAGCTCTCCGCTTTTTCATCCTCCAGGTCTAAGTGGGATAGAATCCCTTTTGGCTCAATAGAACGGAAAAGAATGTTTATCGGAGCGCTGATGATATGGAAAAGTTTAGAGTAGGGGATATATGCGAGGAAGGCCAGTATAAGAAAAAAGTGGATCCTGAAGACTACCATGGCCAGCACGCCTTTGGTGTTCAAATTCAGACCGGCACCATTGAGCAGTGAGGCCAGTGCTTTGCCTACCGGAGCCCATGATTGAACGTCATTGCTGATTACGGATAATCTCAAACTTTCGAGGAAAATTCCGGTCACAAGAATGAACAGGATGAGAATAATCGCACTCAGGTCATCGGCTCGGTTGTCCAGGCGAGAGGGACGAGAGACATACCGCCGGAAGAATATCAGAATCACTCCTGCGATGGCAGTAAGCGCGATTAAATCCAGGACAAGAGATAAAGGGAGGGCTATCCATGGCGGAAGAGTGAACATGAATTGGGTTATTATGATTACAAAGAGAGGAATCAAAAAGCCAAAAAAAAGGAAAAGATGTAGAAGGCCGGGATAAAAATCCTGTAAAATTCTCCGGTGGGCGATTCCTTCCACCAAGAGTGTTTTGAGTCGCGAGCCCATCTTGCCGGTCGGTTCAATACTTTTGCCTATACGCCACAGCCGGAATCTTCGATTCATGCCCCGAATAAAGGCCATAAGGGAAATCAGGATGAAGAAGAGATCGAAAGTTTTAATCATGTCTTAGTATTTCCTCTAAGGCTTTTGTTTCTTGTCCAACATTTGTTCCTTCACTTTTAAAGCCTATCATGAATCATTTTCTACAAACTCTTGCCAGGAGCCAGCATGACATCATGACAATTCAAGCACTTTTGGTTCATCGGCGGCCCCTCGAATTCTCTGAAGTGGCAGTCGAGACACTCTGTCACTGTGGGTCGGTTGGTGCCACCAGTCATGTATTCGTGTCCTGCGCTACGGTGGCAATTCACACACTCCAGGCCCTCTCCGCGGTGATAACGGTGATTGAATTGGATGACCTTTTTTTTGACGATGTAGTTGGGCTCGAGGACATCTTCATGGCAATCCAGGCATCTCTGAGAGGTGAATTCATCATCAGCAAGATATTCTGGGGGGGCAAGCTGGTCACGAGTGTGCTGAAGAATATTTCCTCCTTCAGGAGAGAGTGTGAATTCCTTGGAATGACATTGATAACAGCTTGTCTGATTTGCAGGATGCCCGTTTGATTTTCTCCACAGCTCTGAAAGTTCAGGGTGACACTGTCTGCA
>DAOVAM010000118.1 GCA_030671065.1 Candidatus Aminicenantota bacterium | reverse complement strand
ATCATTCATAAAATCTGCCGACACCTAATTCCTTCTTCCAAAAAGGGGACAGTCCCTCTCTTCTTTAAAATAGGGACTGAAAGGGACAGTCCCCATTTTTTATATTTATCGGCATCTTTTCCCCTTCGGGCGAGCCGATCTGACGACCTTTTCTTTAGATCAATTGTCATCGCGAGCGAAGCGTGGCGATCTCATGCTCTTGCGCAAAGGCATGAGATTGCCGCTGTCGCTTCTCTCCTCGCAACGACGTCTGCGGCAATTTCGACTCGTGAATAATACAGGCTGACCTGTACAGTTTATCAGAACCGTCGAGCACGCACGCGGAAATTGACGTTATCTTTAATCCACTTCCACAGATTGTCCTGCTGAGCCAGGTCAATACCAGGTTCCATCTGCTGCCGCCACCCCACCATGACTTCTCCAGCAACCGTCCATATACGGACCCGTCTCGAAGGAACATCCTCTCTCCAGTGTTTGGCCACTTTGGGTTCAAGGTAAGTGAGCCTTACGGTGACCCGTCTGGAGAGGTATTCCAGAGGATCCAGGTCAATCTTCTCGTAGGCGACTTTCTCTTCTTGAGTTCCTAAGGCTGGAATACCATCCGTTGCGATTATGATTGTGATTGGCGCAAGAGTGAGGTTTCTGTCCTTGGTGACTTGGGAAACTTCTTCGAAAAAAGCGTTAAAATCCGTTATTATGTCTTCTGGCGGAAACCACTTTCGAAGTTCTTCTTCAATCTGAGTAACATCTTTGTCTTCGAGGTCGTGAATCGGATGGAAGGCCTTGGGTTCATCTGTACTTGTTCCCCCTATGGAACCCACGAACAGGTTTCGCAGTCTACTCATTCCACCCAGTTCATTGAGATGACCGTAGATATAGTGAGAAAGGAAGGCGATGGCATCGTTGTAATAAGGCGAATTCCGGAAAGAACCGCTCACATCCACACCGACAAACAGGACTAATCGAGGCTTCCTTTGGCCAGATGGCATGTTACACGCCGCACAGATCATCAGGAGGAGTGCAAGGCCCACACTCCAGAGAAAAAGATTTTTATACTTCTGCCTCATTCTTCATCTCCTGTCTTTGGTATCTTCGGGGCCAGGCCTCTAGCCACTAAGATTTCCCGCGTATCCATCACATCCTTCAATCCTTTGAACGGAAGGTTGAAGACCGGTTTAGAAGTCAGCAAGATCGTGCAGAAATTCAGGATCACTGCCAAGACTTGCAGTACGGGCAGGGTGAGGAATTCCAGGAGTTCGTTGAACTTCTGATGGAGCCAATTGATCTCATTTTTAAACTCCTGAAGAGGCTGCTGCCACCATCTCGAGATCTCTTTAATATCGGGAGGAGCTTCCATCTGTGCCTCTCCGGCCTGTTCAACGGGCTGGCGGGAGATCAAGGCCAGAAGTGGAGGAGTGCCATACTGCGCGAACAGGAACCACGTCATACCTCGAATGGCGATCCATCCAAAGCTTGCGGCTGTAAGAGTGAAGACCATTCCGACTCGCATACCAGTCTGCTGGGCGATCCACGGCGTGATCGCATCAACCAGTTCACGATACAGGAACATCACCTCGAATCCCATAACGATCAACTCGATGATAACCATCTGGATGATGGATTTGACTTTCCGGGTCCGGACGGCATCATTCAATGCCTGGAGAGCGGCAAAACTCCCCATGATGATAATGAGCAGGAATATGTACAACAGAGGTGATGTGAGCCCTGACACCTCATCTGTTCCCACGATATCCATCAGAACCTCTGAAATCGTCGGAAACAGGACGAACGAGAAGATCCCCGCTTCAAGCATGCACCAGAAAACAAGAATCAGGAAGGCTATCCAGGGAACTCCTGGTCGGAAGAAACTTTTTGTCATACGGCCAGTCATCGCGAATGGAGCGAGCAGGATATGCTTAAGGGCGACCACAACGAATTTCACAGCAAGTCGGGCCACAGAGAATATCCATCCCAGGACAACAATCACGAGCCGAAACAGGCCAACCCAGAAGAGCCAGACTGCTCGCACTCCATCCCACCAAGCGAGAAGAAGAGTCGTGATGAAATTGATGCGCTTTGAACGGAAGGGAACTGTGTACAGTGAAAGCTGAGTGCACCAAAGGGCTCCCAGCAAGAGGAGAAGAGGGAAAAGGAGAAACAAGTACTTCCCTATCGCAGCCCATGCTGATGAGGAATAAACAAAGAAATCCACAATGGCCTTCTGTAAGGGGATAATCCATTTAATCGGGACCAAGATGAGCCCCAGGACTTCTTGCCATTGCTCAGTAGATAAAGCAGCCGTTTGTATCATTTTTTTCACCCATCCCTAATACAAAATTTAATGCCCTAAAAATACATCTATCGCTCATGTGTTTTCAATGCCCTCTAAGGAGGAAATGGAAGGTGATTTTTTCCTGTCAAAGTGACCATTTTAGAGCAGTTATCTCTCACCTCAAGAGATTAGTTAAACTAAGGGCTAATCTTTCGTCCATCACTCCTTTCCCCCGCAGACTGAGAGAGGATGTTTCAGAGAAGATTCATGAGAAATATCATTGAATTTCTAATAGCTTCCTCAGATCTTCTTTCTGACTGGGGGTGAAAAGTTTCCGGATTTTTTTCGCTTCTTATTACTTGAAGTCTCAAAACCTGAGTGTATATTCTTATTCACGATAATACTGGGAATTTTCTAAGATAAAATCAGCCGGACTTTCCAGAGCGATCAAGTCTTGACAACATGTGTAAAACCGAGTAAGATAAACACTCTTATAGGAGTGTCATATGAGTGTTGAACAGAGGAAACCCAAAGACAGTAAAGTCACAATCAAGATCCCGGGGCCACTGTATAACCGGATATCAAAAATAGTCGCTGGAAGCGGATTCAACTCAGTCACCGACTTCATTGTCTATGTCCTGCGAGACCTGGTTTCTACAAGAGAGAAATCACCTGATGCTGAAAAAATTGAAGACACACGCTTGAGCAAGGAAGAAATCGATGCGATCCGAAAACGCCTGAAATCGTTAGGATACCTTTAATCATTCATTCAACAGGCATTCGTGGATTTTGAGATTTACTGAACGGAGGAAAACATGTCTCTGAAACCCGTCCCCCCTCATGGGGGCCAACTCAAACCTCTACTTCTGGAGGGCGAAGAACTCGAGCAGGAGAAAGAGAAAGCACAATCACTCCCAGCTGTCCGTCTCACCTCTCGGGAAACCTCTGATTTAATCATGATGGCGATGGGAGCATTCAGTCCCCTGGACGGTTTTATGGGAAAAGATGATTACATCAGTGTTATCGAAAACATGCATATGAAAAATGGGACACTCTGGCCTGTTCCGATCACTCTTTCCGTCTCTGACGATCAAGCGGGAAGCCTTCAGCTCGACTCCGAGATAGCGCTTATGGATGAGGAAAACGATGAGCTCATGGGCAGCATGAAGGTAACGGAAAAATTCATGTATGACAAAAACTTAGAAGCTAAACATGTTTTCCGCACGGAAGATGAAGCTCACCCTGGAGTGGCAAAGCTTCTGGCTCAAAAGGAAATCTTACTCGCAGGTCCGGTAAAAGCATTCAGTGAAGGCCCTTATCCTGAAGTCTATGGCAAACATTTTGGACGGCCGAAGGAGACACGAAAAATCTTTGAAGAACACGGTTGGAGAACAGTTGCTGCTTTCCAGACAAGAAATCCCATCCACCGAAGCCATGAATACTGCACAAAAATCGCCCTGGAGGTGAGCGACGGCCTATTGATTCACCCACTCGTGGGCAAACTCAAGGCTGATGATATTCCGGCGGATATCCGGATGAAATGCTATGAGGTTTTGATGGAGAACTACTATCCTCAAGACAGAGTGGTCCTCAAAGTCTATCCGATGGAGATGCGTTATGCCGGGCCACGAGAAGCCATCCTGCATGCTATATTCAGGCAGAATTACGGCTGCAGCCATTTGATCGTAGGCCGCGACCATGCCGGCGTTGGCAATTATTATGGACCTTTTGACGCACAGACAATCTTCAATGATATCGATGAAGGCGAATTGCACCTCAAACCATTGAAAATCGACTGGACTTTTTGGTGCCACAATTGCGACGGGATGGCATCTCTAAAAACATGCCCGCATGATAAGGAAGACCGGATACTCATAAGCGGCACTGACCTTCGAAAAATGCTAGCAGATGGGCAGATGCCTCCAAAAGAATTCAGCCGGCCTGAGGTCGTAAAAATATTGATCGACTATTACAAGAATTTGAATAACAGCGGATAAACATTTTTGAATTGTATCTGAAAAATATCACTATCTGATTATGGAGAAATTGGTATGACTGAACAAAAAGCAACAAACATAACCTGGCATCAGAGCTCTCTCAATAAACCGGACAGGGAAAAGCTTCTCAACCAAAAAGGAGTAGTCATCTGGTTTACAGGTCTTCCAAGCTCTGGGAAATCGACACTTGCCCATGCGGTCGAGGAAGAATTGTATAAACGTGGTCATCTCAGCTATGTGCTGGACGGCGACAATGTTCGCCATGGACTGAATAAAAACCTCGGATTTTCGCCAGAAGATCGGGAGGAGAATATCCGCCGGATAGGGGAAGTCGCCAAGCTCTTTGCTCATTCTGGGGCGATAACCATGACCGCTTTCATCTCCCCCTACCGCAAAGACCGGGATAAGGCCCGTGAATTGCTTGAAGATAGGGAATTTATTGAAGTTTTTGTTAAAGTCTCCTTAGAAGAAGCTGAACAGAGAGACCCGAAAGGTCTTTATAAGAAAGCACGTGCAGGTGAGATCAAAGAATTCACGGGGATTTCCGCTCCATACGAAGAACCGATGAATCCCGAACTGGTTATTGACACCAATGAGTTAGATGTGGACAAAAGCAAAGATGTGGTTATTCGGTATTTAGAAGAGAAAAAAATTATTAATGCATAAATTTTAATCATTTATTTATTTATCTGAGGGACAGGTGTCCAGTCACTAAATTCTACATCTCCTTTTTTTCAATTCTATTGATTTTCTCCTTGTTGCCATTCGCATAGATGGCACTCATATTGAAATTTTCCCCGGATGAATCCCGTTCAAATCGAACACGGATGCTTGTTTCTCCCTCGAGGATGAAATAGGATTCCGAAACCGGAATCATTTTAAACACAAAATGCCATGCCGTGAATGAGATGCAGGGAGCGGATATCTCGGGAGTAAAGATCGAAAAATGGTCAGCTATTTTTTCAATACATACATCTTCGGGGACGAATATTCCAGGATAACTCTTTTTTCGTTTTCTGGATCCGGTTTTTCTCCGAGATAGAATTTCACCGTTAACATCAGGTTTTCTAGGTCGTATTGTGCGTACCAGAGGGTGCGGCCTGGGGCGAATTCGGGGTTGCCCGGAGCATTCGGCGGCACAGCCACCCGGGCATTGTTGGCAGCGATTTCCTCGAGTGTGAACTTTTCCTTGGTTTTAATGGCATCGTCCAGCATTTTGTACCTTCTCATGCTCCAGTTGAGGCCGGTTTCCGGGAATTCCTCTACCTTTTGATGGTGGAAAACGATATGGTTCGTGATACATTGAGGACCATCCCCATCGATGACATAGCTCCTGTTGCGCGTTGGAGAAAACTCGAAAATGAAGGAATTACCGGTTTTGTCTCCGATGATGTAGTGACAGGGGATGAAAGAATAATAATGTTTCAATGAGAGAAGAGCTTCCTTGGCTTCCTCCACATTTTTGCAGTTATCCAGGAGGTAGCGCATGCCCATCAATTCATGCATCCCAACCTCGTTACTCGGTTCGCGGCCGACTTTGTTTCCGGATTCCTCCTCGGCAAGGATAGAAACAACCAGCCCTGCCGAATTGATACCGTCCAGCACGCCGCCGAGATACTCGAAGGCACACAGGGATAAGGATGCATAACCCTTGTCAGGATAGATTTCGAACAGGATGGGCCGGGCCATCATGGCCAGTCGGCCCTCTTGCGGCCGCCTTCCGGTGATATCGCCTGTGATAAAGTCATAATTACGGCTCAAGATGTTGTGGCCGTTTTCTGTGTGGTTAGCCGGGTAAAATGTGACCGAACATCCCGGAGGTGCCATTTGTGGCTGAAAGAGTCCGGTGAAATCATAAGAATCGTCGAAGAAGTCCAGTCCGTAAGCAGCAGCCAATCCCTTCATGCGTTCGTGAAGTATCGGATAGTTTTGGGCCATGTACTCCCGTTTGGCCCTGTTCTTGATGTGATCGTTCGATGGTGTGATGGGGGTGCCATCTTTTTTGGCGAGTTCTCCTATCTTTTTACCGATGTCGAAGTTCGATCCCTTGATTACGACGTGCCGCACTTCCACGAATTTGTCCGGACCTCCTGCGATGACCGTTTCCTTGTATTCCAGATTCCGTGCTGCAGTTGGCAATACCACTATACCCAGTAAAAAAGTTATGGTTACAAAGATGGATACAACGACGTTTTTGGATAATTTGATCATAGTGCCTCCTTTTGGATTTTTTGTAGTGGTTCCTCCATACATATTCAATCTTTGTTTATTCTTTCACCTCTTCTTCTTGCACGGCTTCTTCTTCAGATTCGCTCACAGCAAAGTACATCGAAGCAAAAGCACACCGGATCCACATTATTGCTGGAATAACACCAACCCCT
>DAOVAM010000132.1 GCA_030671065.1 Candidatus Aminicenantota bacterium | reverse complement strand
GATACAGTTCCTTCAAGCCATAGTGCCTGTATTTTCTTCCGGGCGCGTGCTGCAACACAACACCCTGTGAACTGGACGCCGAAAGAATCGCCCTGGAGCCGCAAACATAGGCTGGATGGGAGATGCTGCCCTGTCCTTCTATCACTATGACCTTCGGATACCCGTCCTCGTTTGCCATCAATATTTGATGTTCCAGCTCCCCGACCATGTAATCGCCCATGATCGAGTCCAATGGAAGCCCAAACCTAAATCCCTGGAGAAGCCCCGTCTGGCCTGTAACGACGATAGTTGTCGGTATGCCGTTACGATTTAGAGCGTTCGTGAGTTCGATGGCCGTAGTCCTCTTCCCGATGGAGCTGTCCGTGCCCAGGACAGGAATTCTCAGTGCATCAAGGTCCGCCACTGCGTTTTTGAACGAATGCAGCTTTTCGAGCGGCGGGGGTCTGCGGATATCAACGATTTTCGAATTGCTAGATTCTGCCATTGCCCGAAATTCTGGGTCGTCCTCCAGGTATTGATGAAGACCGGAAATCACGCAGATCCCACTCTCCAAAGCACTCTTGATTTCAGCTCGGAACGTATCAGGTAACTTACCACCTACTGTTGCCACACCTATGATAAGCCATTCGGGCTTGGCTTCCAACTCGGAAACCGCAGCAGCCACGTCCTTGAAAATCGGAATCCCGCGGGGAATGCCATCCAGAGCTTCACCGGCGTCTTGTCCTGCTACCTGGCTGTCTATCACTCCCAAGATGTCGAATCTCTCGGAATGTCGCACCAGACCTCCGGATGTCTTGGCCGTGCTCGTTCCGTAGAACCCCTCGCTGAGTATTATGGCCGTCTCCTTCATTGGCAGTATAACTTCAATAGTAGATAATAGGTTTTTGATTACAACAGGCTGCTCAAACTTTCCTTTAACCCGTCCAAGTATTCCTTCCTCTCTTCCAGGAGCTTCTCCTTCTTTTCCAGCTCCTCTTCCTTTCGCTTGATTTCGGCCTCCATGGCCTCGAATTTACCCTTGCTGACTTTATGTTCCTTCTCCTTCTCGCTTAATTTCTTTTCCTTGGTGGCCAGTTCCTTCTCGAGCTTCTTCAATCTGGACAGCTCCTTCTTGATGGCGTCCTTTTCGTTTTCCACAAGTTTGTCGACCCTCTCTACAATAATCTGGTTCACATCCACGGCCTTCTGGGATTCGATTTCGATCTGCTTCCAAATCTCGGCCGTTTCCTTTTTCTCTACCATGAGTGCTTCCAGGTCATTCTCTAACTGGGATTGCCGCACTTCCACCTCTTCCTGGGTCTTTCTGTTCTGTTCTGCTTGTAACAGACCATCGCGCTCCCTTCTCTCAACGTCCGTCTCTCTTGCCTTCAGGTCTTCCTCGATGGACGCTCTGAGCTCATCCAGACGCTTGCTCTCCTCGGAAAGTTTCTTCAGGGTTTCCTCGTTGCGCTTCTGCTCCACCGACTTGGCATATTTCATCAGGGAAAGGGCCGACTGCTTCATCTTTTCCACCTCGACCCGCTCCTCCAAGAGCATGTCCATCTCCGCTTGACGCTTATCCATTTCCTCCTCCAGTAGGCGCCGGTTGCGGTTCAGTTCGGCCTCGCGCTCTCTCAGGTCTTTCTGTTGACCCTTTATGGTCTTCACCTGTTCGGGCAAATCGCCCTTCAGCTTGTTCAATTCCTCTCCCTCTAGCTTGATTTTTTCAAATCTGGCATGCAACTCAGATTCCATCTGGTTGAGGTCGCGCTCATGGGCGGCCAATTCCTCCTCTCGTCTGGTCAAAATCTCCGCCCGAACCTTGAGCTCCTCTGTTTCCTTCGCCATCCTTTCGATGTTTGCCTCCAGTTCTTTGTCGCGCTCGGCAAGCTCGTCCGCTCTGTAATTGATGTCCATCTCCGCCCTCTTCAACTCGTCCTCTTTCTTTTGTTGTTTGTCCTTCTTCTTCTCTATATCAACCTCATAAGTTCGCAATTGTTTTTGTTTTACCTCCAGGGCCTTGGATTCCTTACCGATGTCACGCCAGACCTTATCTATGTTGTCTTTCTGGCTGATAAGTTTTGTGCGTTCGTCCTTGAGTTCCTTCTCGATTTCTTGTAGCCTGATATCACGCTTTTCAAAGCCGGCTTTGGTCTTCGCCACCAATTTCTCCCTCTGCCTGATGTCTGCTTCAAACCTTCGCAGAGTCGCCTCCTTCGAGGAAACAATATCTTTTTCTTTGGCAAGCTCGGCTTCCTCCGCACGCAAAGCGGTAAGCCTCTGGTCGATGTCCAACTCTCTCTCAGCCAGTGCCTCTTCACGGGCCGCAAACTCTCCCTCTGTCTTTGAGAAGCCAGATGCTTTTACTTCCACATCTTCAACTTTCTTATCCACCGAACGCTCTCTCTCAGTCACTTCCATTTCGCGTCTATGAACCGCATCGCGTTCCTCGGCCAGTGCTTTATCTTTTTCTTGCATTCTGGTTTCAAAATCAGCCGTCTTGATCGCGTGGTTCTCTCTCTCATTTATCAACGCCGTTCTCTCTATTTCAAATCTATCTTCGCGTTCGGTTAAGGATTGGTTCTGGTCCTCGAGATATTTCTCTTTTTTACTCAATTCCTTTTCAAAATCATCCAATGCGGTGGTCCTTTCCTCAAATGAAGCCATATCCTCTTCCAGGTGGCTTTTGTCCATCTCCAGTTTCTCCAGAGAACTGGCCATTTCGGCCTCCCTCTTCTTCAAGTCAGAATCCAGGTTAGTCAGGAGGGAATCCCGCTCGTTAGCCTCCTCGTTCATAGCGTCCAGTTCCTTCCTGAAGCGCTTGAGCTCGCTTTCCATAGCACTCAATTCATTCTCTCTCTCAGACATCTGGCTCTCTTGTTTTGCCAGCTCCTTTTCCAAAATGTTCAGCTCGTTTTTTCTATTCTTAATCAATGCCTTATCTTTCTCCTGGTCAGTGTTCTTTCTTTCCAGGGTACGTTCCCTCTTCTGCAAGTCCTTCTTTTCTTCTTTTAATGAGGTGTCCTTTTCCTCAATGGACGTTTGCGTCTTCTTGAGCTGTTTTTCCAGTTTGACCAGGTCCTTTTCCTTGGTTTCGATATTGTCCTTCTTATCCTCTAGGTCTTTCAATTGAGTGGAAATCTCCTTGCGCTTCTCCAATATCTCCCCTTCCTTCTCACCCGCTTCGTCCTTGGAGAGTCTGATGCCCTCGCGCATTTTCTCCAGTTCTTCCCGCTCGGATTCCAGGTCCTTTCGCCGCTCTTCCAGTTCTGTCTCTCTGGTGTCGAGAGTCGCCTTCTGTTCACTCATGTCCTCATCGAATTCTGATTTTAAGACGTCCAGCTCCTTCCCTTTTTCGCTTAACTCTGTTTCCACGGAGTCGATTGTCCTGTTCCTCTCCTCGAACTCATTCTCGACCTGGGCGATTTCCTCTTCTCTTTTCTCCAGGGCCGAAAGCCTGGAATAAAATTCTTTTTCTTCTTTTGCCAGCTTGGAATCTCTGGAATCGAGCTCCTCCTGGCGCCGGTTCAATTCTGATTCTGAGGCAGAAATGCCCTCCCTGGCCTCATCCAACTGTTTTCGCAGTCTGACCAGTTCATCTTCCTTTGCATCAATCTCTTCTCTCATTGAGGTAATGGCGCTCTGACCTTCGGTCAGTTCTTTATCCACATCCTTAGAGCGTCTTTCCAGCTTCTTCTTGTCCTTCTCCAATTCTTTTTCGAGTTCAGCCAGTTTTTCATCCTTGGCCAGAAGCTCCTCCTCTTTTTGTCTCAAAGATGTGGTGCTTTCTTCCAGTTCCAACCCCCTCTTCTCCAACTCATTGAATAATCCCCTAAGTTCCGCATCCTTTGATTTGATCTCATCTTCCTGGGATACCAGCTTCTCTTCAAGTTCTGCCAATGAAGAATGCCTTTCTCCAATCTCGGCCTCAGCTTTTTGAGTGTCCTTCCTGGTTTTGGCCAAGTCTTTCTTACTCTTATCGAGCTTGGATTTTAATTCCTCTAATTCCTGGGCAAATTCCTGGGATTTTATCTTTTCCGCATCCAAGCTTGCGATGACCTCTTCTTTTTCCTCAGTCAGTCTCTGTTTTTCAGTCTCCACGTCCACACTGCCCTTCTCTGTCTCTTCCACCTTGAATTTTAATTCATCTAACTCCTTGACCAATTCTTCGGATTTCTGCTTTTCCGAATCAAGGCTCACCCCCAAGTCTTCTTTTTCCTCGGCCAGAGCTTGTTTTTCAATCTCTAATTCCTCGACAATCTTCTGAAGGTCCTGTTCCTTCTCCCCGGCTTCCTCCGTTGACTTCTTCAAATCCTTCTCTTTTTTATGAATTGCCTTGAGCTCTTTCTGAAAGGCGGCATGCTCATCTTCCAGAATTTTTTCTCGGGCCTTCCATTCGTTCTCTCTTTCCTCGAATTCGGATAGTTGTTTTTCTAGAGCATCGGCCCGTTCCTGCAGTTCCGTACTATCCTTCTCGCCAGCCTCACTCTCGGTGAGTTTGGATTCCAACTCCTCAACCTTGGCCCAGGCCTTGGATAATTCCTTTTCTTTTCTATCCAGTTCTTTCAGTTTGCCTTGAACCTCATCCCTTTCGGTCTCCATATTCTTCAAGGACTCCTGCAGCGAATCCCTCTCCGCTTCAGTATCGGCCAGCTTCTTATTCAGCTCTTTCTCCGAAACCTCCAAGACTTTAATCTTTTCCACTGCTTCGGTGACTTTTGTCATGTCGAGAGCCTCGGGTTTCTTTTCCTCAGGAGGCTTCTCGGCTTTTTCCGGCTCGGGCTCTGGTTCGGGGGTTGGTTCAGGCAATGCAATCTCGGAAGAAATATCCACGGTTTGGATTTCTGGCTCAGGCTCCTCTTCAACAACCTCTTCGGCAGGAACCTCTTCGGAAATCTCCTCATGGGGGGCCTCTTCGGTAACCAAAGACTCCTCGGCCAGTTCCTCCAACTTCTTCTTCGCCTTGTCTCTTAAACCCATTTGCCTTTCCACCTACAATCCTAGTTCGTCCATCAGTTTTTCATACAATTTGTAATCCCTGGATTTTGCAAACTTCTCAATCATCTCATCAGGAAGGTTGCCCAGTAAATCATCCACTACTTTTAAAACTTTTTTCAATTTCTTCTCATCTAATGTTAACTCAACCTCCTCTTCAGAGAGCTTCTCGCTTTCCTCTTCGGCCTTGACCAGCTTTTTCTCCAGCCCCTCGATTTTCTCCTCGAGTTCCTTTTCTCGCCTGTCTAATCTCTCCTGGCTCTCCTTTTCCACCTGTTCCTCACTCTCACCGCTGGCGAATGCCTTTTGGATTTCTTTCTGTTCCTTAAGCCAGGTTTCCCTGACGCTCTTGGATTTCTTCAATATTGATTTGATCTCTTTTTCATCCACAAGCCATTTCCCTTTTGTGGTGATGAATTTTGCAGCGGGCTTCTTGAGGTCTTCTACACCCTCTCTCTCATTCCTCAATGCCTCGATTTCCTTAACCATTTTATCCTCGGTATTCTTAAGGCTATTTTCCCGGTCCTTGAGGGACTGAATACGAAATTCCAACTCCTCCTCTCTATCCTTTAGAAAATCTTCCCTGGCCATTAGCTTGTCTTTCTCTTTCTCTCGGCGCTCCATTTCCTCCTTGAAAGCGTCAAGCCTGACCTTTAATTCTCCCTCTTTATCGAGGAGCTCACTCCTATGCTGTTCCAGCAGGGTTCGATAGGCATTGTCCATGTTCTTGATGTTATCTTCAAGGCCTTGAATTGCATCCTTTTCGATGCTTATCTCTGCCATACGCCGCTCGATTTCCGAGCGTTTTTTAATGGCGTTCACATCAGCTTCACCCAATTTTTCTAATTGAGCCTGTAGAGATGTCAATTTTTCCTCCGCCCCGTCAAGTGTCTTTTTCCGAACGTCTAGGGCTTTTCTTAACGGCTCGGCCAGTTGAAGTATGCTTTCTTCCCTCTTCTCAAATTCATCGCGTTCTTCTGCACTCTTCTGAAGCTCTATTAAGGTGGCCTCTTGAATGGGTGTGGGCGACACACCAATGACATCTTTGATTACCTCACTGGCACGTTCTGTTTCTACTTTGTCCTTCTTGACCTCATCCGATTGTGTTTCCTCCAATTTTCTTCCCCAATCCAACAGTCTGGAAAGGAACTCCTCATCCTCTTGACTTCGGATGACGCTCTTCTCCTCTTTAAATCGCAAACCACAGTTTGTACAATTTGTGACCGAAGCATCCAGTACAGA
>DAOVAM010000012.1 GCA_030671065.1 Candidatus Aminicenantota bacterium | reverse complement strand
GATGTCCCGAGAGAAACCATCACCATCATATCTATCCGGCGGATACAAGAATAAAATACTCCTGTCATCTTGGTTGAAAAAAGCATTCCGCAACGAGCCCTGAGCTCTTGCAAGCAATAAAGGGTAATATGATATTTGCTTTTTTCCATCTCTTCCTTCTTATCGGCATCCTCGTCATTGCCTTTTACTCATTGTTCCAGGGAAATGTTCTGCGGTTCGCCCTTATAATCATCCTTCTCACAGTGTACTACTTCATCGCTCTTCACAAAAACGTGAAAGACGAGATTCAAAGAAAAAGGAAAGAAAAAAAGAAAAAGAAAAAAAAGAAATAAAGGAAGATCCATGGATTTTTTTGAACGTTCCATCCGCTTACTCGGAGCAATAGTCTGGGGTCCTCATATGCTCATCCTTCTTTTGGGAGTCGGGCTGTATCTGACAATCCGCCTGCGGTTTGTCCAGTTGCGCCGCTTCGGCCTCTCCTTCCGCCTGCTCCTCGGACATAAAGACTATGGCGAAAGCGCAAAAGAACGCAAGGGGGACATCTCACCTTACCAGGCACTGGCCGCATCACTGGCTGCAGTCATAGGGAACGGCAACATCGCCGGAGTCTGTACAGCCATTGCAATGGGCGGACCCGGGGCTGTTTTCTGGATGTGGCTTGCTGCGTTTTTCGGTATGGCGACCAAAGTGGCTGAGGCTGTCCTCGGTCAAAAATTCAAAAAGACAGCACCTGACGGAACGGTAGTGGGCGGACCCATGTATTACATTACAGAAGGACTGGGGCTTCCCTGGCTGGCCGGGATATTTGCTTTCTTCATGGGCTGCAAACCGCTTTTTTCCACAACTTCCATACAATCCAACTCAGTTGCCCTGGTGCTGAAAACACAGCTTGGAATCGAGCCCTGGATCACTGGCCTGGGGCTGGCTGTCCTGACATGGATGGTCATCATCGGGGGAATCAAAACCATAGCCAAAGTCGCAGAATTCATAAGCCCTGTCATGGTCTTCCTGTATATTTTCGGAGCTCTGATCACGATTATCATTTTTTACCATAAAATTCCCCATGCCTTTTCTCTCATTTTTGTCGGCGCATTCAATCCAACGGCTCTAACAGGGGGAGTCGCGGGCATGACCATAAGAAACGCCATCCGATATGGCTTTTCCCGAGGAGCGTATTCCAACGAAGCCGGGACAGGAACCGCGGCTGTCTTTCATGCATCAGCCCAAACCAGCGAGCCAGTCAGACAGGGCCTCATCGCCGCCTTAGATGTATTCGTCGATACTCTCGTCATCTGCACTCTCACGGCTCTGGCTGTCCTTGTCACAGGTGTCTGGGATAAAGGATTCACAAGCACTGAGATGACGGCTGCGGCATTTAACACAGCGCTGCCTCAGATCGGAGGCCTGATTGTCGCAGCCAGTTCTTTCCTGTTTGGATACTCCAGCTTGATCGCAGTCACCTACTACGGAGAAATCTCTTTCAGCTATCTTCTCGGCTCTTGGATCAAGCGCCCCTTCCGCTGGATCTTCTGTGTTGTTATATTCATCGGAGCATCTCTCAAAGTCGAAGAGGCCTGGTCCATCGGAGACGTATTCAACGGCATGATGGCTTCAACGAACCTGATCGGGCTCATCGGGCTGGCTGGGCTAGCGGCATTCTCAGTGAAAAGTTATTTGAAAAAGATCGACAGTCAAAAAACAGCCAAGTCCTCAAGTAATATATTATGATGAAGTCCTTTTGTCTCATTCCGTGCAGCGTGGCAATCTCATAGGAAAAATGGGATGAATCGTCTAAATCTTACTTTTTTATTTTAAGGTGTCCCCTTAGGGAACGTCCCCAAAAACCAAAAACTGTTGAAATAATCCTACAATTTTTGTAAACTATAGTCTTGCCTTCCCTAAGCAAGAGATTCAATTTTTTCTTGTGCTCCCTGGAAAAGCAAAAACTACGGTTCTGTACAACAAGGCGGAAAATGAAACTTAAAATCCTCGCTCTGCTCGTAGCAGTATTCTGTTTTTTCTCGTTTCCCTTTCATGCCCATTCCGCAAAAAAAGAAAACAGCAGAACAAGAAAGGGGCCCGGTCCGATTGCTGCTGGAGTCGTTCAAGCGACTGGCATAGATCAGAATCCGATCGAAGTGGACGGAAGGCTGGATGAACCCTTATGGGAAACCGCAGAAGTCTTAACCGACTTTATCCAGCATGATCCGGAGGCGGGCCAACCCGCTACAGAGAGAACTGAAGTCAGGATTCTCTACAGCAAAGAATCCCTTTACGTTGGAGTATTTGCATTCGATTCCGAGGTTGAAAAAATTAAAGCCATTTTGGCCCGGAGGGATTCCCGTTGTCCCTCGGACTGGATAAAGATCTGGATCGACAGCTACCATGACAGCTTGACTGCCTTTGAATTCGGCGTCAATCCCTGTGGAGTCAAAAGAGATGTTTTCTGGTCGAACGACCGGAGGCGCGATGATGACTGGGATGCTGTATGGGATGTCAAGGTCTCTCAAAACGATGAAGGCTGGATCGCCGAATTCAGGATTCCGTTCAGTCAAATAAGGTTTCCTGAGAAGGAATCCCACACCTGGGGCTTCCAGGTTGCTCGAGTTATTGCCAGAAAAAACGAAACAAGTTACTGGCGTCATGTTCCCAAGGGAGTCCCACGGTTTGTCAGTCTTTTCGGAGACCTGAAAGGAATTAATAACATCCCCTCTCCTAAAAAGCTCCAATTTCTTCCTTACACGTTGGCAAAAGGAGCCTATCAGCCAGCAGAAGAAGGGGATCCTTTCCAAACAGGAAGAGACTATCTTGCCGGCCTCGGTCTTGACCTCAAATATGGAGTGACAAGCAATTTAACCCTGGATGCCACCGTCAATCCTGATTTCGGACAGGTCGAGGCAGACCCAGCGCAGTTGAACCTCACGGCGTATGAGACATACTATCCGGAAAAACGCCCTTTTTTCATTGAAGGAAAAAACATGCTGAGCTTTTCCCTCGGGAGCGGTTTCGAGAGAGAGTCCCTGTTTTACTCCCGCAGGATTGGAAGAGCTCCTCAAGGTTCCCCCTCTGATGCTCAGTATTACAGCAAGCCTGAGAATACAACTATCCTGAGTGCTTTTAAATTGACCGGAAAAACGGCTGGAGGATGGTCCATCGGAGTAATGGAAGCACTGACCAATAAAGAGCAGGCCAGCGTTATCACATGGGGAGGAGAAGAAACCCGGCAGACCGTTGAGCCCTACACGAATTATTTTTTGGGAAGAGCGGAAAAAGAATTCAGGGAAGGACGGAGTGCCTTGGGCTTCATTTTTACCGCGGTTAACAGAAAAATTGATGATCCTAACCTGAATTTCCTCCGCAGTGCAGCTTACAGCGGAGGTTTCGGTCTCCGTCACCGCTGGTCTCAAGACAGGTATGAAGTCTCCGGATACTTCTTGGGAAGCCATATTCGCGGTAGCGAAGAATCAATCTTAAATGCACAGGAATCCTCTGCCCGCTACTACCAGAGACCAGACGCAGACCATCTGGAACTGGATCCCACCAGAACATCTCTTTCCGGAACAACCAGTAATTTTTCTCTCTCAAAAATCGGAGGAGGTCACTGGCGCTGGAATTTGGGATTCCAAACCCGAAGCCCTGGTTTCGAAATCAACGATATAGGGTATATGAGAGATGTGGATGAAATATCACAGCACATCTGGCTCAGCTACAGGGAATACAACCCGGGGAAAATCTTCAGGGATTATGACATCAGTCTCACTTTCTGGAACAGCTGGGATTTTGCCCCGACATTCACCGGTCAGGGATTAAGCCTGCGTTCTCAATTTCGATTCCTCAATTACTGGAGTGTTGGCTTTGACGTCAACAGAACCCAGGAGAATCTCTCAACTGGCCAGCTTCGGGGAGGACCCGCTGTTCTCATGCCCGGAAACTGGCGAGTCGGAGGAAACTTGAGGACTGACTCCACGAAAGACATTCACTTCAATCTGCGGGGGAGCATCAGCAAAGCGGATAATGACGCAACATCTTACAGCCTCTCCGGCGGGATAAATTTCCGTCCATCTGAGCGAATCGGCATCAGCCTCTCTCCACGGTTCAGCGATGGATACCGGCGCCTCCAGTATTTGAGTAATGAATCCAGCGATGACCAGACTCACTATACTCTCGGTCGGATTGACCAAACAACGGTTTCACTCACCTTGAGGCTCGATTACACTCTCACTCCCAATCTCAGCATCCAGCTCTACACTCAGCCTTATGTCTCAGCCGGCAAATACAGCGAGTTCAAAGAAGTCATCCAGCCCCGTGCGGAAAACTATGACGACCGCTGGTATGTTTTTTCAGGCAGTGAAGTGATTTTCCAGGACGATTATTATCATCTTCTGCTTCCAGGCAGCGGGGGAGATGAGATCACTTTCTATAATCCAGATTTCAATTTTAGCCAAATCCGTTCAAACCTTGTTGTGAGATGGGAATACCTGCCTGGTTCAATCCTCTACTTTGTTTGGACGAGTGGAAGAAACGATTATTCTTCCAACGGCACACTTTCCCTGGGAAAGGACTTGAATAACCTCTTCAACGCCCCCTCGACAAACGCGTTCATGATCAAAATCAGCTACTGGTTCAATCTTTAAACAAAGGAAATTTAATCTTGGGCACAGAGTCAAATTCACTCCTACAAAATATAAAATCCGATTCGCTAAACTTGAGTGGAAATTAAATTAACTGCAAGACAGAAGTGAAAAATGAGTAACATACCTCCTTTAATTCTTCATGTCATTGCTATCGCTGCAGCTGTGATCGGTGTGCTGTATCTGGTTGTCTCAAAACGAAAATCCGAACCAAAATCAAAAGACAAAGACTATGATGTTTTTATTACACTCGGTGCCATATGGCTTATAGCTGGACTTGCGAGCGGGAATTCAGGGATATGGCCGCTGGGATTGAT
This sequence comes from Candidatus Aminicenantota bacterium, assembly GCA_030671065.1. Classification (GTDB taxonomy): domain Bacteria; phylum Acidobacteriota; class Aminicenantia; order Aminicenantales; family Aminicenantaceae; genus SOIA01. Next base: position 16,934 of record DAOVAM010000012.1, on the reverse strand, counting down.
TTTTTTTCTCGGCGGCCTGGCAGGAAGACTGTCTCAAAAGAAAAAATAAATCCTCTCTTTTGATAAAAAAAGGCTGGCTTTACATGCTGGGATGATGAGCTCCGTTTTGAGAGAACCCAGCTTAAAAAGCCAGCCCTTGCTTTTTCTTATTTGATGACTTTTCCTGAGATAACAAGGATCAAAGCCTTGTCTCCGCCGTCAAGCTTGGACACACCCACGATTGTCTTTTCTCCGCTTCTCAGAGTAAACGCCGTCTCAATCAGTTGAACTGTTCTTGGTGCTTGTTTCAGTCCTCCTACTTCGATAACCCTATAATGGCGTAAATCAATATTGACCTGGAAAGTGTCTCCTTTCTCCTCTCTAACATAACGAGGTGTGAGCTGGAGCCTGAACTCCAGGCCGGACCCGCCAATTCTCTGTTCGGAATATTTGTTGTCCTGAACCCTCATCAAGGCGGACCCGATCTTGTTCAAGGTCTTAAATCTCATGACTCTCTGCATCTCTTTCATTAACGGGTCAGACTCCAATCCTTTACTCGAAGCCTTTTTCCCGACTACCTTAACCTCTTCAAGCTCCTCTTCAAATGATCCTACAATCAGTTCCACGGTGAACAGGATATCCACCGGCTTGACATCGATCGTCTTGATAACCGAAAGCATCCTCTCAACGATCTCGGGGGTATCCTGGATGGTGACGATATTCAGTCCTTCTTCGATTCTAATGCGGCCGTATTCACTCTGGTAACCCGTAAGAAGCTGATGAACCTGCCTGGCCTGAATGTACTTGAGCTTAACAAGCTCCTTTCTCAATTCTGGCTGAGGCACTTGACCTTCTGAACCAAAAGCGGTCATGGCAGAACCGCACAATAAGACAAGAACGAGCAAAGTCCCTGTAGATTTCTTCATTTTTTGACCTCCAAATCAAAATTTTTATCGAAAATCCAGATGATTTTCTGCCCGGTTTCAGGCAAAACCATGGTCATTTTAACCACTTCCTGTGGAGATTCCTGGAATGCGCTTCTCAAAAGCTGCGCCTGAGTTCTGGCAAACATTTCTGACTCTGGCGCGATTCCCTCTCTTAAGTTGAAAGGTTTTATAACAAACAGGAAAAGCAAAGCAGCAGCGAGCACTCCCATTAACGAATAGGCCCAGGTTTTTGTGAACGGCCAGGGAGCAAAAGGCGAAATCGCAGGTTTTTTCTGTTTAACAGCATTCTGAACCGCCTGCTGCCATTCCCTCTCTTCCCAATTCTGTTTGTCTTCTTCAAGCCATTCTTTCGTTTTCTCGAGCGACAGAACATAGGCATCATACTCCTGTTGGCAACCAGTGCATTTGACGAGATGAGATTTGACAGCCTTAACTTTATGCTCAGAGAGATCCAAGCCCACCATGAGAGGAAGCCAATGTCGAATCTTTTTACACTTCACTGTTCACCTCTTTTTTGAATCCCAGATTGACTTTATCAAACTGAGCCCTGATTTTCTTCCTGGCCCGGGAAAGATGAGTTCGAACGCTCAGAGAAGAACATTTAAGGATTTCAGATGTTTCTTCCACTGAAAAACCATCTCCATCCCGGAGAAGAAAAACGGCTTTTTCTTTAGGGCTTAAATTCCGGAGACAGGATTCGATCTTCGATCCTATTTCTCTGTTCAGGAACTGTTGTTCAGGATTCGGGCTAGTGGCAAAGTGGAGATCCTTTTGACTCTCAATGATGTCCTCGGATTTCTTTTTCTTTCTCAGGAAATCATAGGCGGAATTCATAGTAATTTTGTAAACCCAGCTTTTGAAACTTTTTCCTTTTTCATATCTATGGAGATATCTGTACACTTTAATCAGAGCATCCTGGCAGATTTCTTTGGCCTCTTCTCTATTTCCTGTCATCCGATAAGCCATGTTCAAAAGCCCCAAACGATACGGCCGGAGAAGAAGTTCAAAGGAGGTTTGGTCTCCTTTAAGGACTTCGCTAACCAATTCATCATCATTCTTCATCCACATTAATATACTTGTCTTTTACTAAAAATGTTAAGGGGAAAAATACAATTTTATTTATGAGATTGCCACGCTTCGCTCGCAATGACATATATACATAATAATTGGGGACTGTCCCCAATTTTCGCAGACTTTTGAAACTCTTTCCGAATAATGACTGTTGACTAATAAGAGGAAATAAATTATTTTTAAATCTATGGCTTTCACCAAAAAAATGCAAAGCATATGAAAGTCAGAATAAGAACATACAGGAAAAAGACCGAACCTCGCCGCATCCACCTTCTCCTTTTCATCCTCTTTTCTTTCTCTCTGTTTCTCACCTTGAGCTTCATGCCCAAAAGCAAACCGCAGCTTGAAGAGATCATATTCGCGACTCCCACAGAAATTGCGAATCCTTCGCCTCCCCTGGAAAAAAACAAGAAAACCATTCGATGGGGAATGACCCTGACAGATATCCTTGCGCCGTATGATTTCTCTCCTGCAGAGATATACAATCTCAGTGAGACTGTGAAGCCGGTTTATGACCTGTCTAAAATAAAAGCTGGCCAGGAAATCAGGATCTATACTACTCGTCAGGGAGACGTTGTCTCTCTCGAATACGATATCGATGAAAAAGATTATCTTTACATCCAGAAAAAAGAAGGGGGCTATGCAGCCGAGATCAAAAAGATTCCCTACGAGAACAAAGTCAGCATGATCTGGGGGACCATCCAGGATGTTCTCATCTCCGCTGTCAACAAAGAGAACGAAGGAGTGCAACTGGCGCTCGACCTTGCCGATCTTTTCGCCTGGGATATTGACTTTTATGCGGACGTCCGCAAGGGGGATTCGTTCAAAATCCTCTTCGAGAAAAGATATCTCGACGGAAAATTTGTCGGTTACGGGAATATTCTCGCTGCGGAATTCACCAACCAGAAGAAAACATTCCAGGCTATTCGTTTCACTTACCCTGATTCAAAAGAATCGGACCACTTCGACCTCGAAGGCAATTCTTTGAGAAAAACCTTCATGAAATCTCCTATCAAGTACTCCAGGATCACTTCCCGCTTCAGCTATAACAGGCTCCATCCCATCCGGAAGGTCTACCGTCCTCATTATGGGGTGGATTATGCGGCCCCGATCGGAACCCCAATTCAAGCCACAGCCGACGGGACGGTTATCTTTGCCGGACAGAAAGGGGCTTCAGGCCGGATGGTTGGAATCCGGCACCAGAACAGGTATGAAACCCAGTATCTTCATCTCAGAACAATCGGTACGGGAATAAAAAAAGGAGTCAAAGTCAGAGAAGGACAGGAGATTGGAAAAGTAGGCTCATCCGGGGAGTCCACAGGGCCTCACCTGGATTACAGGATCAAGAAGGATGGAAAATACATCAATCCCCTGGCATTTAATCCCGAACCCGTCAGTCCCCTCAGAGTAGAATTCCTTGAGGATTTCAAGAAGATCGCTGAAAAATATGTCATCTGTTTTGATGCGTCCCTCATGGTTTCATCCTGTTTCAGTGATTCGTTGACTCTTTGATTCCTGCCGTTTGGCGAACAAATTGTGTACAGCCTCCCAGGAATACAAGCACCCATAAGAATTCAAAAATCAAGGGAAAAACCTGAACATACAGAAAGAGGAATGCTGGATCATTGGAGAAGACGAATCAAGCCTGACTCATCCAGATAAAGAATTTCCTTATTTCTTTATTGTTTTGCCGCTAGAACTTTCTTCTTTTTTGCTGCTTCCCCCTGAGTTCTTCAAGCTTGAAGAGCTTATTCGACTTGAAGAGCTTGATCGATTTGAGGAGGCGGCTCCACTTGAAGAGTTTGAAACTGAGCGAGAAGAGGAAGATATCCTCCGGACGGAATCATTTCCTCCACGTCTCGAAGTAGAGGAAAATCCTGTCATTGTGGCCATATTCCGGCTCCGTTGGACAGTCTTTGAGGACAGGCGAAGTTCCGGGCATTTTATTTCATTTGTCTTGCTGGAATAGTTCAAGGAAACTCCAGCTCTTCGAGCTACACCTGCATCAGGATTCCAATCTCTGGTATGAGCAATTGTCCGTTTCAAAATTCGGGGCCTTTCCTGAGTGGGCCTGTACAGCGACACACTGGATGGCACAACCAAAACATTGCGAGCGCGGTCCTCTCTAAGATCAGATCCCTGCTTTCTGGCTTTTTCACCCTTTTCGTCCTTTTTTGTGCGAGTTAAGGAGATTACGGTTATTGCATCAAAGCCTCTGTCTGTATTTTTATACTCTGTTGGATCTTTACTGACAGTCTTCTCTGAGGGAGCACTGGACTCATCTTTCCTGTAAATTCTTACTGCTTCGCGCAAGGGATTTCTCAAAGTTCCAGAAGACAGAGGTTTTTTCTGCACTTCTATGGAAAGCTCATGAGGCGAAATAGTCTTTTCATGGATCCTCGTCCTATTCAAATCTCCATTTTTAACAGCAACAGTGTGTTCACCGATTCGGCGCAGGGAAGCCAGGACTCGTTCATCCCCTCTCTCCAACGCGGAGACAACTTTCTTCATCACCCCTTTGAATACTTTGGGCATTGGATAGAGAGCGGGAGCTGTTCTTTTTAGCTCGTTTCCGCTAATCCTTCTCGAGACACCACCGTCATCCACTTCTGCGCGGCGTGAATCATCCCATGCAGGTGCGTAAGGATTCCAAGGAAATCCAGGATTGAACAAGAAAAAATTGGGAGACAAGCGACGGAAGCCTGTTAAATTCCAGTCACGGAAATACCAGTCCGTGAACGACCAAGGCCTCCATGAACAGTAATCTCCAAAGAAACCCCAGGATACCCAGGCCGGAGAGAATGAGGAACCGGGAATCCACAACCAGCCGCGATTCTTATTCCACACCCAGAGGCCGAGATGATAGGGCACCCAGCCCCAGGATTCCACCGGCACCCAGAAAAGCTGCCCGTTCGCCTCTCTCCACTGGCCGAAGTAATAGGGCTGCCAGGTCCCGCCCGGATAGTAATCGTTAAAATCAGTGCGCCAGACATAACCGTACAGGTCATCCCAGATCCACTCCCCATACAGATTGGAATATTTCCGCGCAAAATAAACGACTGCTCTGGAATATCGCTGAATGGGTTTGGGGATGGCACTCATTCCATCATGAAGCATCATAAAATTTTTATTTATGTCGTCATTCCATAGTTCAAAATCCACATTCTGCTCGTATTCCCCTGGAAAAGCCTGATGTTCGCTAGAGATCAATAGACTCATAGATTTTTTAACTGTCTCACTCTCCAAACTTTCTTCCCCGGGCCCGTAGAGGACAAGGGCTTTCCCCCTCTTCACCTGAATGTCCGAGCTGCCATCCTCCACCACTCTGATCAGGGCGACTGTACCATGGCTCAATTTCGTTGATGCGGTTGGAGTTATCACTTGAAAAATCTCAGGGTAGTTGTACTTTTTGTACATGATATACATCTCGCCCTTATTGAGGAGGAAATTCGTGACCTTCCTGCGCGAACTGAGGCTTTTAGCCATGATGGTTTCAATTTTTAACTCTGTATTCAGGTCAAGCCTGATGATCGTTCCTGTGTCTAACTGAATCTCACACCGTCTGATTCCAGAGGTGCGGATCGTATCTCCTGGGAGTATAGGAAAATTCAATTCTGCAACCTGAGGACTCTCTTCGCCTTCCCGGATCACCACAGGATCATTCCCATCATGCTTCACTTCAGTATAAGTGATATAGCCAAAATAAATATCCTTTCCCGGTGAGTATATGTATTCATAGTCGGACTGTGATCGACTAGGAACTTGAGATCGAAGGGACTGCGGGAGCAAAAGCATTAAGGCAAAGGCCAAAATTATAAGGAATCTTTTCTTTTTCATTTTATCCCCCTGCTTATTCATCGTTCTCGAAAAAATACTTGCAAACTTTGTGCCAAATCAAGCCTGGTTACAGGGAAGAGAGCACACCGTTTATCTGTCCACTAATTCAGCCAGGTGTATCTTTAAAGGGACAGCCACCATTAACTCTTGTTTTTCATGGCCCTCTTCCTGTCAGGTTCTGCCTCATTGATTCCTGTTGACAATCGAAGCTCAAAATATTTAGAATTGAATAATCGACAAGTTTCATATTTATTAAGGAGGTTTCTCATGAAAGTTACCCTCAGCGTTTTGAAAGCGGACATAGGCAGCATTGGCGGTCACATCACACCAAGCCAAGCACTGGTCAATGAAGTCAAGAGCTTTGTCAAGGAAAACAGCAAAGGCCTGCTCATCGATCATTATATCAGCTATACAGGGGATGATATTGCTATCCTGTGCACGCACGATAAGGGCGTTTCAGATGAAAAAATACACAAATTAGCCTGGGATACTTTTCTCTCCGGAACAGCCGTCGCTAAAAAACAGGGCTTGTATGGTGCAGGGCAGGATTTACTCAAAGATGCCTTCAGCGGGAACATAAAGGGAATGGGTCCGGCTGTTGCAGAGATGGAATTCGAGGAGCGGCCGAACGAGCCTTTTGTTTTCTTTGCCGCGGATAAGACTGATCCTGGCTGTTACAACCTTCCTTTCTACCTGGGCTTCACTGATCCCATGTACAACGCAGGACTCATCCTCAGCCCCAAGATGAGCGATGGCTTCACATTCCGCATCATCGACGTCGAATACACGGAAAAAGATAAAGTCATTGAACTCAACGCACCCGATGAAATCTATGATATCGCCGCCTTGCTCCGGGATAACGAACGATATGTCATCGAGAGCATCTATTCCCGCGCTTCGGGAAACCAGGCTGCGGTTGTCTCCACCACCCGTCTCCACAATATCGCTGGAAAATACACAGGAAAGGATGATCCTGTGGCTTTAATCCGTGTTCAGGGAGAATTTCCCGCAACCGGAGAGGTCCTGGCTCCTTTCGAGATCGGTCCTTTCGTCGCTGGCTTTATGAGAGGCAGCCACAACGGCCCTCTTATGCCCTGTAAACTCAAATCAACGATCTCCTTCTTCGATGGTCCCCCTGTGGTGACAGGCGCAGCTTTTTGCGTGAGAGAAGGAAAGCTGACAGAACCTGCAGATGTGTTCGACCACCCCTACTGGGATTATGTGAGAGATCGGGTCTCCAAGAAAGCGTCAGACATGAGGCGGCAGGGTTTTTCAGGCCCAGCCATGCTTCCCTACAGCGAGCTCGAGTACGGCGGAATCGTGGAGAAACTCGAAAAACTGGAAAAGAAATTCAAGCTTGTCGGCTGATAAGCCTTTCGTCTGTTTACTCTCTTTGAAGACGCGTCCTGACTGACAAGAGTCTATGTTGGAGCACTTTCTTCAATAACCATGATGAAAAAATTCAGAAATCCTGTCCCGACTGTGGACATCATCATCGAAATCCAGAGAGAAGATGGCAAACACGGAATCGTGCTGATTAAGAGAAAGAATCCACCAGATGGATGGGCCATACCAGGAGGATTCGTTGACTACGGCGAATCCTTAGAAGAAGCGGCTGTTCGAGAAGCCAAAGAAGAAACGTCTCTCGACATCCAGCTCAAGAAGCAGCTCCATACCTATTCTGACCCGAACCGTGATCCACGCCTGCATACAATCTCGACGGTCTTCATCGCCTCGGCGCAAGGAGAGCCGAATGCCCAGGACGACGCTCTGGAAATCGGAATATTCACAAAAGAAGAAATCAATTTCTCCCTTGCCTTTGACCACAACACAATACTCACTGATTATTTCGAACGAAAAAAAGGATAAGTTCAAGGAAAAAAACATGGATAACCATCAGAAAAAAAAGAGAAAACCAGAGGAAGACATGGAGCTCAAGGAGCTGCACAAGGTCTGGGGACCTGTTGAAGCGGAGATCATTAAAAGTTATCTTGAAAGCAATGGGATCGCATGTATCCTCAGAGGAAGAGTGGTTCAATCCGTGCATCCCTTTTCAGCAGACGGCCTGGGAGAAATTAAGATCTTAGTCGCAGAACAGGATTATCACATTGCCCAAGAACTCCTAAAAAAAAAGGTCGACTTATAAAAAAGTAAAAAAGGGGCCAGGCCCCTTTTTTTTATTCTCATTTCTTTCGATTCATTAGACACTCCGCATCAACAGCATCATCCACTATGTAGTTACTTTTCACAATTTCACACAATATGTAGAAAACAATAAAAATAAACACTATTTTTTTACATTTATTCCTTGACATTGGGCAGATACTCTCCTATATTGTAGGAAAACGGGACGGAACGGGACAAAATGGGAAGTTTTTTACTAGGAAGTTATACGGCAAGATTCGACAAAAGCAGTCGAGTAAAAATCCCCGAAAAATTCCGAAATGCCATAGAGGAGCAGTTCGGCAAAGATCTATTCATCACCTCCCTGGCTGATGAATCCGTCCAGATTTACCCTCTCTCTGTCTGGGAAAAATTATCCGGATCTTCAATGGAGGGCGCTCTTCAACTCAATCCAGCCGTCAGAAGTTTCATGATTCGCGTCAACAGAAAAGGAAACCACTATCGGATTGATTCCAAGGGACGCATCCTCATCAACCAGGTTTTAAGAGAAAAGGCAGAGCTCAACGATGAAGTTGTCGTTCTCGGCCTCACTGACCATCTAGAAATCTGGAACAAAGACAAACTCGATAAAATTCTTGAGGAAAGGCCTTTGACCAATGAAGACTTTGAACGCATCGCAGAGCTTCTGCCTCAAGGAAAAACTGAATGAACGGGAACGGCCACATCCCAGTTCTCCTGGAAGAGGTTCTAGATTACCTGGATATAGAAAGAGAGGGGATTTATGTTGACTGCACAATCGGATTGGGAGGTCATGCCTACGAAATAGTCAAGAGAAACCCCAAAGCCTTCCTTATCGGTTTTGATATCGATGAAAAGTCCCTTCTCAGAGCCAAAGAAAAACTCCAACCTTTCGCGGACAGAGTAGAGCTCTACCACTCTGACTTCAGATACCTTCCCGACATTAAAATTGACTTTTCGAAAATAAGAGGGATCTTGCTGGACCTGGGAATGTCATCCTTTCAACTCGATTCTCCTGAGAGGGGATTCAGTTTCAGCAAAGAGGGCCCCCTCGATATGAGGATGGATTTACGGAACAAGATAACGGCCCATAAAATCATCAATAAATACTCCGAGCACAAACTCGCACAAATCTTCCATGAATACGGCGAACTCAGGCAGGCAAAAAGGCTCGCCCGGGAAATTGTCTCAAGAAGAAAGATTCAGAAATTCGATACTACGACTCAATTCTGTCGGATCGTGGAGGAAATCTGTCGCTGGAGGCCCCAGAAAGGAAAGATCCACCCCGCTGCAAAAGTCTTCCAAGCTCTTCGCATCGAAGTCAATCAAGAATTAATGAACCTCTCCGGTTTTTTAGAAAGGATTGCTCACATGATTCCTAAAAAAACACATATCATCGCAATTTCCTTCCATTCCTTGGAGGATCGGATCATCAAACACACCTTCGTTGGCCTAGCGGCTCCCGGGGATTCGCCTCCCTTTCTCAAAATCTTGACCAAAAAACCTGTGATCCCGACTGAAGAGGAGATTTCATCGAACTTCAGGGCGAGGTCGGCTAAACTCAGAGCAGCGGAAAAAATATAAATGGTAAGAAAAAAATTCACAAAAAAAGAAATGGTGCTTGTCGTTTTCTGCACTATTTTTATCATATCTATTCTGACCTTCTACATCTGGCATCAGACGGAAGCAGTCCGGTTAGGGTATGAGATAAACAGGCTGGAGGAAAAAGTTCAGAAGCTTCAAATAGAGGTGGAAGAGCTGGAGACCACAAAATCCTCCCTTCTTTCCCTTGAAAAAGTTGAAAAAATCGCCAAAGAAAAATTAAAAATGATCGCTACCACAGAAGATCAGATTGTCTACGAGGATTTCAGACAAAAGTAACCAAAGGATTGGAATGAGCATCATAAGCCAGAAAAAAGCACACAGAAGAATCAGCATGATGGCTCTTCTGTTTATGCTCTGGCTCATCTTTCTCATCATCCGCCTCCTCCAGCTTCAGGTCATAGAACACCCCAGCTTGAAAACACAGGTCACTCAGCACAATCAAAATAAAAAGGATATCATCCCCAAAAGAGGCACAATATACGACCGCTCAGGCAACATTCTTGCCCGAAGCCTTCCTATTCGCTCTGTCTTTTACACTTCGAATGAGGACGAGTCCTTGGAAGCCCAGATCGAAAAAATAAAAAAGCTGAAGGACATCCTGGATCTTTCCGAGAATGTGCTTCGAAATATCAAAAAAAGAATCGCAAAAAACGAATCTTTTATCTGGATAAAAAGAAAGATCAGTCCCGAAAAAGAAGATCACATCGAAAGACTCTCTTTGAGTGGGATCTCTTTCCTGGAGGAAAATAAAAGGTTCTATCCCCACGGAAGACGCGCTGCCCACCTGCTGGGAAGGGTAGATATTGATGAACTCGGCGCCAGCGGCATTGAGTACAGCCACAACTCCGTCCTGGCAGGGATCAAGGGCAAGCATCTTATCCTGAAGGATGCCAAAAAAAGAGAATACCAGTTCGAGATCCTGAAAGAGCCGGAAGATGGGAAAGATTTGGTCTTGACCATAGATGAGACCATCCAATTCTATGCAGAAAAAGAACTGAAAAAAGCCATGAGTCTTACAAAAGCCAGATGGGGAACAGTCATCATCGCTCAACCGTCTTCAGGGGAAATCCTGGCGATGGCCAACTTCCCCACCTACAACTTGAACAACCTTCCCAAGGATCCTACAGTAGTGGACAGGAACAATGCCATCCATCACAACTTCGAGCCCGGCTCTACCTTCAAGGTGGTTACAGCCTCAGCAGCCTTAGAGACAAATACAGTCAGCCCGGCTGACTCCTTTGACTGCAGCAAGGGCTACATATCTGTGGCAGGGAAATTAATCAGAGACCACCAACGCTACGGGATTTTATCCTTTCCTGAAGTCATCATCCATTCCTCCAATGTCGGAACAGTTCAACTCAGCCACGGCTTAGATAGAAATTCTTTTTACGAAACGATAAGAAACTTTGGCTTCGGTCAAAAAACGGGTATCAACCTCCCCGCAGAAGAAAGGGGAATTTTCAGACAGGTCAAAAACTGGAGCAGAATATCCCCAGCATCTCTCTCTATCGGGTATGAGATCTCAGTAACAGCAATCCAGATGCTCCAAGCCGTCAACATCATTGCCAACGAGGGTATTCTCGTTCATCCGAGGATTGTCAGAAGAGTCCTGAATACGACTGATGAAACCAAACGAAATCCTCTCCCCTCTATGAGGATAATATCGAGGGATACGGCATCTATCCTGACTTCCATCCTCCAGGAAGTCGTTCAAGAAGGAACAGGAAGCCCTGCTCGGATCAAAGGATATCGAGTTGCCGGGAAAACTGGTACAGCACAAATATATGATCCTGCTACGAACAGCTATTCCTCTAATGCTCATATTGCCTCTTTTGCCGGATTTGTCCCTGCTGAAAGTCCCGCTTTTTCCATGATCGTGGTCATCTATGAACCCTCCGGACCATACTATGGTGGAGAAGTTGCCGGTCCTGTCTTCAGAGAAATCAGCAAGCAACTACTTCAGTATCTTAAAGTTCCCCACCAAAAAACTCCTTTGAAAAACATAATCGTGGATAACCGCTGGAGGTTGAACAGTAGATGAGGCTCACAGATATGTTGAACGGAGTGCCGATCCTGAGCTTAAACGGAAACAAGGCTCAAGATATTCAAGGCATCGCCTATTCTTCAAAGAATGTTCAGTCCGGATTCATGTTCACGGCTCTGAAAGGGATGAAAACAAACGGGTATGAATTTGTCGAAGAAGCCCTTGTCAACGGGGCCACAGCTGTTCTTTCAGACCGGGAAAAGCCAGAAAATTTCACAAAAACCTGGATTCAAGTTTCCGACATACGGGAAGCACTCGCACTATGTTCTGCCAATTTTTATTCTCACCCGTCCCAGAAAATGAAAGTCATTGGGATCACCGGAACAAAAGGAAAGACCACGACTACCTACCTGCTGGAAGAAATACTGAAAAAATCTCGTCTCTCGCCAGGAGTCATCGGAACTATATCATATCGGGGACCTGGCATGAATGTCACTGCGGAAAGAACCACTCCCGAAGCTCCTGACCTCCAGAGGATTCTGTTTGAAATGCTCGAACATGGAGTCACCCACTGTTTCATGGAAGTCTCTTCTCATGCTCTAGACCTCAAAAGGGTCACAGGAATCGGGTTTGATGTCGTAGTGTTTGTGAACTTGAGCGGTGACCATCTGGACTACCATCAAACCATGGAAAAATACTTTGAAGCCAAGAAAAAACTTTTCTTTCTTGATCATAAAAAAGGAATAGCTGTGGTCAATGGAGATGATCTCTGGGGAAAAAAACTGACATCACAGCTTTCTGCAGGAACAATAACCTACGGCCTCGAACCAGGAGCAACGGTCAGAGGGAAAGATTTCAAGCTGGACGAGAAAGGAATACAGGCATCAGTGGACTATCAGGAAAGCCAACTCTCTATCTCCTCCCCTCTTCTGGGAAAACCTAACCTCTACAACATCCTGGCTTCTGTAGCCGTGGCATTGACTCTGAATCTTTCCATCTCTGGAATCAAAGAAGGCATCGCCTCGCTTAAAGGAGTCCCGGGAAGGTTTGAAAAAATCGAAAATTCTCTTGGTCTCCAAATATTTGTCGATTATGCCCACACCGATGATGCCTTGAAGAATCTTCTTGAAACAGTCCATGAACTCAATCCAAAGCGCATCATTCTAGTCTTCGGGGCAGGAGGAGACCGGGATAAAACAAAAAGACCAAGAATGGGAGAAGCAGCAGGAAATCTTGCAGATTGGGCTATCATCACTTCCGATAATCCCCGGTCAGAAGACCCGCTGGCCATTATCTCGGATATCGAGAAAGGTTTAAAAAAAACCGGAACACAGAATTACCAAATCATCCCTGATAGGAGAGCAGCCATCGAACTGGCTCTTTCCATGGGAGAAAATGGAGATTACATACTTGTGGCTGGGAAGGGGCATGAAGATTATCAAATCATCAAGGATAAGATCTCTCATTTCGATGACGCTGAAATCATCAGGGGAATTCTCAAGGAAAAGGGTGGAATCTGAAGTTGGTTAATCTCCGATTGAACGATATCGCAGAAAAAATCGACGGTTCCATCCTGCAGGGTTCGGAATCTCTCTCTTTTCAGAGATTCAGCATAGATTCCCGGACAACAAAACCGGGTGAGCTTTTTTTTGCACTATCCGCAAAACGAAACGGCTATGACTTTGTCCCGTCCGCCGTTAAGAGGGGAGCTTCAGGTGCTGTTATTTCTCAACAACTGACTCTTGCCGATAAAAACATCGCTCTCATTCAGGTTCAAGACACTCTCAAGGCTCTTCAGGATCTTGCCAGAAAAGTCCTTCAAGAGTATTCCGTTAAAATTATCGGCATCACAGGAAGCATCGGGAAGACAACAACCAAAGAGTTTACATCTTGTCTTCTCTCACAAAGATTCAACGTTCTCAAATCCGAAGGAAACTTTAACAACCACCTTGGGGTTCCCCTCTCCCTCCTTAAACTGGAAGACGATCATGAGGTCGCGGTTCTTGAAATGGCCATGAGCAGTCCGGGAGAAATCCATTCTCTCACCAGGATTGCACCTCCAGATATCGCGGTCATAACGAATATCAAGCCTGTCCACCTCCAGTTTTTTAAAAACCTTGAAGAGATTGCCACGGCCAAAAAGGAAATCCTTGACGGAACCAAGAAGGACGGAACCGCTGTTCTGAATGGAGATGACATCCTGGTCAGGAAAATATCCAAGGAGTGGAAGGGAAAAAGACTTGTGTTCGGTCTTTCGGAAGAATGTGATGTGTGCGCTCAGAATATCCGGAAGAACGGATGGGAAGGGATCGTTTTTGAACTCGTTTACGGGAAGATGAAGGAAAAAGTATTCCTTCCCTTCTTCTACGAGAGCGCGCTTTACAACTTTCTTGCAGCCGCTGCAGTGGGCTTCGCATTGTCCCTACCGCTGGACTCACTGCTCGCAGGAGTGAAGGACCTGAAGCCGCTTCCCATGAGAGGCGTCTATCATCGTCTCCGAAAAAACATTCATCTCATCGATGATTCTTACAACTCGAATCCGGCTGCTCTAGAGTCGGCTCTGGAAGGACTGGCAGAACTCCCCGCCAAAAGAAAAATCGCTGTTCTGGGTGACATGCTGGAACTCGGAGAAAAGGAGGCAGAGTTTCACATCCAGGCAGGAAAACAGGTCGCCCGTTGGGATTGGGATATCCTGGTGGCAGTGGGACCGCTCAGCCGCCACATACTGGAAGGCGCCGTTTCTGCGGGGATGAAAAAGGAACAAGCTTTCCATTTCGAGGATTCCGAAACAGCAGCTAAAGAAATCCGGTCTCTTGTCCAGGAGGACGACCTCGTTCTGGTCAAGGGATCGAGAGGAATAAAAATGGACATTGTCGTCGAACAATTAAAATCAAAAGAGGGATAGAGGGAAAAAGTGCTGTACTATTTTCTGGTTCCGCTGAGAGATTACCACTTCTTCTTCAACGTGTTCAGCTATTTCACCGTCAGGACGGCTTTAGCAGGAATCACAGCCTTTCTCTTGAGTATAATTTTGGGCCCCTGGCTGATTAAAATTTTAAGAAAATATCAAATTAGAGAAGAAATCAGGACGGAGGGGCCCAAATCTCACTTCGAGAAAAAAGGAACTCCCTCGATGGGAGGGATACTGATCATCGGAGCCACCGTAATCGCTACGCTTTTCTGGGGAAACCTGAGCAATTCCTATGTCCGCTTGGCGATGGCCACGATGGTTCTCTTCGGTCTGCTTGGAGCCTGGGATGATTTCCTGAAAATCCTGAAGAAAAAGCCCAAGGGCCTCATCATCCGTCAAAAGCTGTTCTCTCAAATTGCGCTAGCCGGAATAATCGGTTTGTTCTTTGTATTGCTTGGGCTGACAGAAGAGTTCAGCCTCCAGCTGCAGTTCCCGTTTTTCAAGGAATGGGTTCCATATCTCGGCTGGTTCTATCTCCCCTGGATCATGCTTATCCTAGTGGGCTCATCCAATTCGGTCAACCTTGCCGACGGGCTGGACGGGCTGGCCATCGGACTTTCCTTCATCAGCGCTGGAGCTTTCACCGCCCTCTGCTATGTCACAAGCCGTGTCGACCTGGCAGAATATTTGAATATAACTTATGTCCCCCAGGCAGCGGAACTCACCGTGTTTGTGGGAGCCATGGCTGGTGCCTGCCTGGGATTCCTCTGGTACAACAGTCATCCTGCCCAGCTCTTCATGGGCGATACTGGAGCTCTCTCTTTAGGAGCAACTATCGGTGTCATCTCCATTTTAATAAAGCAAGAATTCCTTCTCTTCATGGTGGCTGGAGTGTTCATCTTGGAAGCTCTTTCTGTCCTCCTTCAGGTGACCTATTTTAAATCGACTGGAGGAAAAAGGATCTTCAAGATGGCTCCCCTCCATCATCACTTTGAGCTCATCGGATGGTCTGAGGAGAAGATCGTCATACGGTTCTGGATCATGGGCATCGTTTTTGCCCTTTTCAGTCTGGCCACCTTGAAGCTGAGGTAACATGGATTTGGAGGATAAAAAAGTGCTAGTCGTTGGCTTGGGAAGAACAGGAGAAGCACTCTGTGATTTTCTCCTTCAGCAAGGTGCACGCGTGAAAGTCAGTGAAAAAAAGTCCTCGAACGAACTCGCCAAAATATACTCGGATTGGGAGAAAAAAGGCATACAGATTGAAGCTGGACAACATAAAAAAGAATCCTTCCTGGAAGCGGATTTGATCGTGCCCAGTCCGGGAGTACCTGTATTGCCCGAACTCGAAGCCGCCAGAAACCAGGGAGTCAGACTCCTCTCAGAGATCGAATTGGCTTATGCATTTTTAAAAGGAACAATCGTGGGAATAACCGGCACTAACGGAAAATCCACAACAGCCACATTGGCTCACAAAATCCTGAAGGAGGGAGGCCTTCAGGCTTTTCTCGCGGGCAACATCGGAACACCTTTGATAAGCTTCGTGGAAAACAGCCGGGACGACCATATCTATGTCACGGAAATTTCAAGCTTCCAGCTGAAACTCATCGAACAATTCAGAGCCGGGATTTCTGTCTTCCTGAACATTTCTCCTGACCATCTCGACTGGCATCCCTCTTTCGACGATTATTACGAATCGAAAAGGAATCTCATTTCCACTCAAAAAGAAGATGACATCGCTATCCTGAATCATGATGATCCTCTCATCTGGGCACTCAATGAAACCGGGAAATCCCAGATCTATGCCTTCAGCCGAAAGGAAGAAGTCGAAAGGGGCTGTTTCCTCCGGGGAGACTGGATCATTCTTAAAGACTCCCAAGAGGAAAACTTGATGCGCACGAATGAAATACCTCTGTTTGGAATCCACAATCTGGAGAATGTAATGGCCAGCGCTCTGGTGGGACATGCCATGGGTCTCCCTGTCGCCAGAATCCGGGGATCCATAACACGCTTTAAAGGTCTCGAACACCGTCTGGAAAAAGTCACAACGATCCGAGAGATTCAATTCTTCAATGACTCCAAGGCAACGAATGTGGATGCCTCCATAAAATCCATCCAGAGTTTTGACCGGAAGATCATCCTGATTCTCGGTGGAAGAGATAAAGGAGGCGATTTCAAGAAACTCAAAGAACCGGTTGAAGAAAAGGTTAAAAATATTATTCTCATCGGCGAGGCCAGAGAAAAAATAAGAAAAGCACTCGAAGGAAGTGCTCCTATCCACACTGCCTCTTCATTGAAAGAGGCGGTGAGAGTTGGATATTCAAAGGCAGAAGCCGGTGAAGTGATCCTTCTGGCACCAGGATGCACGAGTTTTGACATGTTTCATGATTTCGAAGAAAGGGGGAAGATTTTCAAGCAGGAAGTCTCATCCCTGGAGAGGGATTTAGAGAAAGAGCAGGAA